>JAHDFT010000116.1:0-9744 GCA_020628015.1 Bacteroidota bacterium | reverse complement strand
ATTAATTAGACCGCATTATTGAATTTAGTTACTATTTATTATAATAATTTTAATTTAAGAAGCAGTAGCATATCTATCTTTATATCCTTGAAAAACAATAAAGCCAAGAGTACAAAACAACATAGCTGCAATACCAGTCATACGAATGCCAAAGTCATTATCTACACTTTTTCCCAATATCAAAAGAGAAGGGAAAATGAGATTGGCTAAAGAAATACCAATTTTCATTGTAAAAGCACGACCTGCATAAAACATACCTGTATTATAATTACCTGTCTTTTTACCATCCTCATCAGCAATATCTGCTACGATTACATTAGGAAGAATACCAAAAATAGCAACAGGTAATGTGGCAAAAAGCAGTAGTAAAGAAGCTTGAACTAATGGAGTTAAAGGCACTTTTCCTAGAAAAAACACCAATCCAAATACAATAATAAAGAAAATAAAAGCCACACTCATCAACGGCTTTTTGCCATATTTATTAGCTAATATATTAATAGGAACATAAAATAGAAAACTAAGTCCAAGAATGCCTGTTTGTAAGGCAGAAATCCAGCTTTTATCTAATTTTAATAAGACGGTAATGTAATAACTTAAACCCATTAATATAAAGGTCAAAGCCAACCAGTACATCAAATCTGAAATAGCGAATATTTGAAAATTGCGATTGCTAAAGACCGTTTTTACAGATTGAATAGAACTACCTTCAGTAGTCGTTTGCAAGCAGTATTTGTATTCATTAACCAGCAAAGGCATTGCCATCAAAACAGCAGCAATTATTGCATACACAAACATAACACTCTGAAACGCCTCTGTAGAGGACATACCATAGTCTGATTCTAACATCCCTTGAAGTGCAAAAACTCCATTTCCTATTCCAACACCTAGTGCAAAAGTCACCGAAATAATCGTACTAATGAATAAGCGATCTTTTTCTGTATGTCCCAATTCACTAATCCAAGCGGTATAAGGAACAAGATAGACCGTTAGAAAGAAGTAAAAAAGGAGTACGGTACCAGTCAACCAAAAGCCATTGAGGGTACTTTCGCCAGCGATTGGTGGGTAAAATGCGAGGAAAGAGAGTAAACAACAAGGAATAAAGCCCATTGCCATAAAAATACGTCGTCTACCGAATGAATGCTTAGAGCGATCTGAGAGCGAGGCAATGAGTGGATCGGTAAAGGCATCGAAAAGCCTGCCGCTTGCACCGATTAGACCGATGATGGTAATGATCCCTAGTATATAACCTTGATAAATATAAGTTGGAAATAAGGCGGTGGCTCCTTCTTCTGGAGGCATATAAAAGTAGGGAATGAGATTACCCACACCAAATATGGCCAAAGACCAACCCAGTTGACCTAAAGCATAAATGATTTTAATCCATATAGAGGGCGAGGATAAGGTTTGTTGTGCTTGCATAATTGGTTTTTCTATAATTCCTTACAAAATATGCATAATTTAGAATAAAATGAAAGGGAAAGAATAATTTGCACAACTTATCGTTATATTTCGTTATCGCTATAATAAAAATAAATAAGTGATGGATTAGAAATAAATTAGGCCAAAATATTCTGCTAATTATTTAGTCTAAGACAAGGCGCAAAAATAGAGCATACATGGAATGTACGTGATATTTTTGCAACGAAGTATTAGGCTAAATAATAAGGGATATGGCCGAATTTATTTCTGTTCCATCACTAAGCAACTACCAAAATAGCCTATTCCTAAATCTATTAATTAGAAGATTGAAGTGAAACAAAAGCCAGTTCAAGCCAACATTCATTTACTCAATTTAACCATTTTCTCATTTTTTGACATTTTTTATACAATTCGGGAAGTATACAAAAGCTCTATATTTAATTATTAGTTTGTAGAGCATTGCTTACATAAGTATTGTGCTGATAATTAGATATTTATGCAAGTAATCAAATTGCTATTGGCTTGTGATTTTATTATCTGTCATAAAAAATGTTACTTTGAATATTTAGTTTTGAGCAATTATTTTAAACTTATTTTTTTGTTAATATTTGATTTTTAGTCACTTATAATTTGGAAATTATTTCAAAGTAAATTTAAAATTAGGGATGTTTTTAAATGACCCTAAATTAGAATATCTTTGGAGCAAATTTCTTGTAGTAAATGAAGTAAATAGTCCTTATTCACTTTATTTAATATAAGACAAGATTTTAAAAAATTGCTGATTGATTCTTGATACTATTGTATTGTAATTAGGTATAGCACCACGATACTATAATAAGTAAAAGCAGTCAAATAAACCCCCAAGTAAGCTTATATAGCGATTAGACAATGGATCAGAATCAAATATGGCAACGACTACACTAAATACTGAACACTATGTTTTCAAAAGAATTTTTGCTGCTTGTACTTTGTTTAATAATAGGTGGTTTGACCAATTTGACATTGGCTCAAGAACCTGCTGATGAGTATATTGGTGGGATACACTTCTTTGATATTGAAGGAGAGTGGGTGAATGAGGCTACTGAGAAGCGAATTAGTCGAATTGTAGTTAAAAAAACAATTGTTAATACGTATAGGGTATCTACATACCTAGCTTTTGGTGATTCAGAGGAAGTATTTAATAAATGGGAGCCACTACCTATTTCGGAGGAAAACTTAGCCTATAATATCGAAGTTGCTTCTGCTGAATGTTACATTATGCCAATGATTCAGGGTGGGAAAAAAATATTGATGATCTATTCACTTATCCCTGATCCTGATGGCGGTTGGATTGATAAGAAAATTGATGTATTGGTTCGGCAGCCAGATTTTACCAGCCTTATCCTGCCTAAAACCAATATTTGGGAGCTAGAGGGTTACTGGAAAAGTGAGCTGATGAAAGGGGTGGTGTATTCTCGAATACATGTCAAGCAGAAAAATGGAAGTTACTTTTTTGACATCTATAAAATGGTGAATGGAAAAGAGCGTTTATTATCCGAAAAACGATTGAAAAGAAGTGATGAGAATGGAACGCATATCGTTGAATGGGTCTCGAAGGATGGAGATCGGGTGTATACCTTATACATTCGACCAGTAATGAAAGATATGCAGTTGAGCGGTTTAGATATTGTAGGAGAACAAAATTATTCTGATGGGATTCCTAAAAAAGTTTTCCGGCAATTTTATGTTCGTGATCCAGATGCTATGGCAAAGGAAGAATTGGCGGAATCCATCAAAAACCTAGAAGGAACTTGGTTGAATCTTGATCCTAAAGGGGCAACAAATAAAATTGTGGTGGAAGATGGAGATATGGAAGTATTTGTAAATTGTGAGCAAGGGGCCTGCCCAGTAGGGAAAGGAAAACTGGAATTACAAGAAGATTCTCAATTGATTGGCTCAGTCACCAAAAGGGTATTATCCTACAGAATTACAGAGTTAGAAACGGATTTGGACATGAATAAGGATGCAGATAGCCCTATTGTAATCGTCGTGGATACAACGATTGAGTATTATGACGAGAATAAAGACGTAGAGTTTTTTACTGAGGCTTTTATTAAGGAGGGAGTCCAAATTACTAGTAATTTGTATAATGGGGATGGTTTGGGGATTAGGTAGGGTGTTGATTTTTGTAGGGTTGTGAGATTTTGATCCCCCTAGTATATTACGTGATATACTAGGGGGATGAGAAGGAAGATGGCTTATTTGTGAATTTTATCTATTATTGAACTATCTGTTGTATTTCAGCTTTACTAAGTCCAGTAATTTCTGCGATTTCCTCTAAAGGCATCTCTTTTTTCCATAGTTTTTTTACAATTTCAATTGTTTTCTTTTTTACCGCTAAATCTATCCTTCCTTTTTCATCCTGTTCCCTCATGCCTGAATAAATATAAGCATCGTATTCTTCCTTAGTCCAATTATGTTTTTCAGCTTCTTCATAAGCAGCTTGGAGTCCTTCATCAGTTGTATTTGTAGGAACTAAGCTGAGTTTATGCGCTCGTTTAATAAAATAAGTCCATTTATCAATGATCGTTTCTAATTCATTTTCCTTTTTCTTAAATTTAGTCAATTCAATAAATCTAAAATTCAAATCTGATAAAGTGCAGGCTCCTGTTTCTTCGTCTATAATTAAATGTTTTGAATAATAGCTTTCCCCTGGAAAAAACTTGAAATTCAATATACCAACAAAATAGACAGGTTTTAATTTAGGATATTCTGCCCCTATCTCTATTTGAGCAGCATAATCCTTACAAATATAATACTGAATTCGCTTACCAAATCCATCTTTTTCGGCTACTTGCATCTCTATTATAAACGACCTACCTCTTTTATCTTTTGCATTTACATCTATAATCGAAGATTTTTCACCTCTTATTCTAGGAAGTTGAAAAGGATTGATTAATTGAATGTCAATTATCTGATCCTCATTTGTTAGATCTAAGACCGCATTTAAAAACGAAATAAGAATAACCGTTCTTTGTTCATTACCAAAAATCTTTCGGAATGCCACATCATTCTTTACATCTACAAAACGTGTTTTTGCCATTATTTAAGGTATTTTAGTGAGGTCTATACAATTTACTTATTTTTGGGGGGATTTGCTAATGTTTTTTTGTTAATGGTTTGGTGAGTTACCTTCTTTTCTCCCCTAAGAACCATACAAGCGACTAAACTTACCCCTGACTGTATAGGTTAAAGGAGGTCTGCTCGATTATCAGTTTTATTCATTTCTGAAGTCCATTCTTTTGCAAGTTGTTTTGTGAGTTTGAATTCAGGTTCTGATTCCATCAATTCGCTTCTTTTTTTAATGTTAATATGATTTTTTTTGATTCCTAAGTGATTCATTATTTTCATATTGCCTGTTGTTTGGTCAAGTACAAAAGGTGCAAACAAAAATTCATCGCCGTTATTATATTTACTTAGAAAGGTATTTATTTGATTCGTTGAAGTAATATTTAGAATTTTCCAAAAAATTGAACTAATATACATTTTCATTTGAGAATACTTTGGATTCCCTTTATGTTTTGCTAATGTTTCAAACATTTTATGAAGTGATTTTTTTGTTGGAATTGGATATAAATATGTAATATAAGTTCCATCCTCTTCCAAAATAATTGATACATTAATATTATTGTTGAGATCAGTATTTAAATGTTCATTCCATGTTCTGATGTGTTTCCAAATTTTGTAAGCATAATCTTCTGATTTGTAGGCAGGTCCGAAAGCTATTGGAACATTTGGAACTTGGGGTATTCCAAATCCATTATTACATCATTCCTCTAATACTAAGTCGAATTCTGGAAGAGGTTGAGCAATTAGAGTTGTATACTCAACAATAGACCTTTCAAAGAACATTGTTAATACTGCTAATATAATTGCAACTGCTCCACTTAGGAGTGGAAACGGAATCAAGAAACTAAGAATAATTCCTATTAGAGTTATTCCCCTTAAAGTGTATTTAAGTAGAGTTTCATATTTTTCGTTTACAAATAATTTTGAATTCAGACCATCAGAGAGAAATCTGTAGCTATCTGGTTTTAGTGTTTGTTCAAGATCTTTGCTCATTTTTTAAAATTTTATTACTGAGAACTTCAAAATATCCACCACTACTCACAAATCTATCCAAAACAATCCAAATCTCCCAAAAAAGTTCTCCAATAATACTGTTTTTTGTTGTTATAAAAAAAACGACCCAAAACTATGATATAAAATACTTACACCCTTAAAGTGACCTGCCTACTACCAACAGAATTTACTCTGTTATTTGCCTAGTTATACACCAAGATTAATCAGATATTATGAATTGTTTGTATGGTTTCCAATAATCCCCCTAACCTTCTCCTCTGAAATCTTCAAAGCAAGTGCAATTTTTTCTATAGCAATACCTATATCATCCAGTCCTATAACCGCTTCTCGCTCCTTTTGAAGCATGCCCTCTTCAATGAGTTTCTTAGCATCTGCCATTTTGGTATGTTGTTCACTAGCTATATCTCTTAGTCTTTTTAAATAAGCATTATAGGCGACTTTTTCTTCATCAGTCAGTGTCATTGTATCCAATTTCTGCTTGGCTTGTGGTAGCCCCTTGGCTGAGAAGCTATCTTGGACTTCTCCTGTTTTAAGGAAGTAAATCCATTCATCTAATTTATCTTGAATCACTTCATTAAACTTACTTACCTTGATAATCCAATATTCTGGATAAATATGATGCACTTTTTTGACATCATAGATTTCAATTTGCCGTTCTGCCAGATTTAGAATATCACCATGATGAATACCTGCAAACTGAGTAGTTCCATGATAGACATAATCTTTACCTTGACCTAAATCGAAATAAGCAATAGTAATGGAAATAACTTTTTTGACTTTTGCATATTCATCTCCTTCCCCAATGTGGTCCGTTATGGCTTTGGAAGTACCGTATAATATTCTATGGAAATAGTCATATTCTTTACTATTTTGAACTTCAATGATAATCAATTCATTACGACTGTTTTCAACTAAAATGTCTACTCGATTATGTTTGTCCGTTTGATCGTATTTATTGCTTTCACTCTCTAGAATCTGTTTTATAGTGACATCCTCAGTAAGTAGTTCACTAAGGAAGCCCTCCAATATATCAAAATTGGCTTTATTTCGGAGCAATTTCTTCATTGCCCAATCAAATCTGATAAGTTGTTTACCTTTTTTCTTCATATACCAAAGATAACAAACTTTTAGCTTTAGTGGTTCTTGTCAAATACTGTCTTTGAACAAGTAAGAAGATAGAAGAACTAAAGACCCACCCTACTCAAAACTCCCCACCTCAAAATCATAAATCAAAATCGAATTGCCAGGAATGGTTTTGCGTTTATTTTTACCATAACCCAATCTCGAAGGAATAATAATCTTACCCTTCCCACCTTGATGAAACTTATAAATAGCCTCTTGAAAACCTCTCACCTGTGATTTGATGGGCATTTTTTTCATTTCCCCATTACTAGATTCAAAAACCTTTTCCAATTCTAAGGTTTGTAGGGTATAATTCAGATTCACCTTTTCTGCTTTTTTAGGAATTTTGATTTTGCCACTCTTTTCTATAACATAATAAGCACCATTAACCTTTTCCGCCTTCAATTTGTATTTTTTCAAATAAGCTTCAATCAAGGCATCATCTATTTCATATTGCTCTTTAGCCAATTTGCGTTCTTGTTGAAGATAGTCTTCAGAGGATTGAATCTTTTTTAGGGCGATGGTGTATTTGATGAAAGAATTGGAAGTGGTAAAACGAGGGATATTACCATCATACAAGGAATCGGTCGGAACATAAAAAGTGGCACTATCACCAGCAGCCATTTCACGCAAACCATTATTCAATAAGCCTTTGAAAAGCTTACTTTCCATCCTAAAAGGCGTTGGATTATCATTATTTTTATAGGTAGAATAAATAACAGAATCAAATGCAGTAGTATAAACCAAATGCATCAATAAAAAATCACCTATTTTGGCTTTGGGACCATCTTCATTGGTATGTTTGACAAAAACAACTTGATCCTTTTTGGCTGGTGTATTAGCAGGCATGGCAGGACGATTGGCCGAAGCAGGTTTATTGGCAGCTTTACTAGGCGTTTTTTGATTAGGAGCTGTAGCAGAAGCTGGATTTTGTTGGGCAGTTGGTGCCTGAATGTTTGTAGATTTTTGATTATCTGTTGTATCTTCTGTTGTTTGATTACAAGCAGTAAGTCCAATAAATAGGACTAGTAGAAGGCAATAGCAAAAATGGAATTGTGTTTTCATGAAAAATAGGCTTGATTTAGAGGTAATTAGAAAAATGTAGGTGGATCACCTAGCTTTACTACCAATAAGTTCACCAAAAAACACACCAGATTGATGATTAAAACGAAGCTGAAGTCATGTTTTTTATTTGTTAATACTTAAACTGCTTCTACTTCTACTAATTCTGCTCGATAATCTTCTAGTAAATTGATGATGTGTTCTTGAGCTTCTGTGATGCTATAGTTATATAAGGCACCTCCTGACGCATTAAGATGTCCACCACCATTACAATGTTTTCTGGCAAAGGAATTAACCGAAAAGGAACCCTTAGAACGAAAAGAGATTTTTACCTTATCATCAGCTTCCTTCAATAAAGCAACAAATCGAATGCCTTTCAAACTAAGTGGATAATTGACCAAACCTTCCGTATCACCAGGTTGATAATTGAAGCGTACAAAATCATCAAGGGTAATGTACATCACCGCAGCATTCAAGTCCTGAAGAATGGTGAGTCGTTCGCTAATACAAAAACCAATAAATCGAAGGCGATCTTCTGAAAGAGAATTAAATATAGATTCATTGATGGCATTTGCGTCCGCACCTTTTTGTATCAGAACAGCCACAATTTGATGCAATCGACCCCGAATATTGTATTTAAATCGGCCAGTATCCGTACAAATACCAGCATACAGGCAAGTCGCAATCTCCCGATTAATCAGTTTGGTGTGTTGGAGTGCCTCGATGAACTCATAAACCAGTTCAGCAGCAGAAGAGGCATGAGGATCGCAAAATTGGAAGTCCACAAAGTCATCAGGCTCTAAATGATGGTCAATCATCACTTTAACTCCCTTAGCTTGAAGCAATAAACCTTCCAGTTGATCAATTCTTTTAGGAGAATTAAAGTCTAAAATAAAAATAAGGTCTGCTGCTTCAAATACTTCCTGTGCTTGTTCTGGAGCTTCTTCTCCTATTAGGATTTGTTCACTAGCAGGTAGGAAACCAAGATAAGAAGGGTAAACATCAGGAGTGATAGGTGTGATGTCATGATGCTGTTGACGAAGGTAATGATACATGGCCAATAAAGAACCTATTGCATCTCCATCAGGTCGAGCATGAGTAACCAGCACAATTTTCTTAGGACTGGTCAATAACTGTTGTATATCTTTAAGGGTCATCATTATTTTCTAAACATTAATTGAAGTAAGCAATGGATTAAAATAGCATCAAGATTATTTTTGTTCAATTACTTACTACTTAATTCTTTCATTGGACTTTAATAAAAGGGTACAAGAAGTACATCAACCATTAAAAAATGGTTAATTTATTTTCAATTGACCACTTACAAAAGCAATTTATTTTTTTATAACTATGAAATGTCTATTTTTGCGGCCGATTTGGGAAATAAATAGTATTGCTAGAGAGATAAAAAAAAATCTGCTTTATTCCTGTAATTATTGTACCATTTTTGATAATTATCTTACTTGTATCAATATATTACAGGAGAAAAATAAACAACAATACTATTCAAATTCTTCAATCTAGCCTTGTTTACTAGAAATGAGGTGAAATAATTGATAATTAATTTAAAAAAAATAAAACCTTTAAACTAAATAGAAAATGGGAGGAAACAAAACTTTTACTATGATTAAACCCGATGCGGTTAAAAAAAATGCTATCGGGGCGATTTTAAAGATGATTAACGATGGTGGTTTTCGCATTGTTGCCATGAAATATACTAAATTGGCTCAATCGGAAGCTGGTGCTTTTTATGAAGTACATAAGGAACGTCCTTTCTATGGTGAATTGGTAGATTTTATGTCTTCAGGACCAATTGTAGCAGCGATCTTGGAAAAAGATAATGCTGTAGAAGACTATCGTAAGTTAATCGGGGCAACAAATCCAGCAGATGCAGCGGATGGCACTATCCGTAAATTATATGCAACAAGTATTGGAGAGAATGCCGTACATGGTGCAGATTCTGATGAGAATGCTGCTAGAGAAGGTGCGTTTTTCTTTAGTGAAAGAGATATGCACTAA
>JAHDFT010000115.1 GCA_020628015.1 Bacteroidota bacterium | reverse complement strand
GTCATTGCTGTTGATAAAGATAAGGTGATGGGTACTTACCAAGACATGAAGAGTAAGCCAGCAGCCGAACCAAATGCCAAGTCTGTGCCATTACCACCAATGGAAAAGCTAACAGAAGCTCCTCAGATGAATCTAGGACAAAACCTAATTGCACCACTTAAGCCAGAGCATACTGACTTTACAGAGTACAATACCAAAGCAGAAAAAGCAGTAACAGATCAAGGCATTACACAACAACACCTTGACCTAGTAGATAGTGGTGATTTGGCAGAAGCTAAAAAATCAAAATCAGACTTAAAAGATAAAGCACAGAAAGCACCTAATGAGGCTGATAAAGTGAGAAAAGAAAAAGTAGGTGCCTTAGATCAACAATTACAACAAGAAGAGCAAAAAGGCAGACAAGCCATGCTCAGTGAACGACAAAAGGAACTTGACTCTATAAAAGATCAACAAGTAAAAGCAAAGGGAACTTTTGAACAAGAAAGGCAAAAAGTAACCGAGCATATCAACAATCTCTACGAAGGCGCAAGAAGCAAAGTAGACCAACGACTCAAAAATCTGGAAGGAGACTCTTTCCGAAAATTCGAGCAAGGACAAAATACGGCTACTAAGAAATTTGAAGACAATGTAGACCGCAGAATGAAAGACCTTAAGAAAAAACGCTACAAAGGCTTCAGAGGAAAATTGCGTTGGGTAAAAGATAAAATTCTAGGTATTGGTAGTGTGAAAGAAGTGAAGCAATTGATTGATGAAGAAAGAACCACTTATGTCAATACCATTGATAAACTGGTAGAAGAAATCAACAAGCATAATGAAAAGGTCATCAATGAATGTCGTCAAACGATTGATGATGTCAAGAAAAAAATTGACAATTATGTAGATGGTCTACCTAGTGATTTAAGAGCAGCAGGAGAAAAAGCAGAGCAAGACATTGACCAAAAACTCAAAGAACTAGAGCAAAAGGTTGATGATAAACAAATGGAACTGCAACAAAAGTTAGCAGAAAAACGAGAAGAAGCCATCAAAGCAATTGACGATAAGATTGCAGAGATGAAGAAGGAAATGGGTGGTTTATTATCCAAGCTAGTTAATCTACTACTAGATGCGGCTCTCAAATTCCTCAAGTGGGCATTACAAACTGCTGGTCTGAACCCAGATCCATTTATCAATGCAGTAAAAAATATTGCTAGTGCGATTATTAAGATCATCAAAAATCCATTGGCATTCCTTAAAAACCTCATCAAAGGTGTTGGTGGTGGATTTAAATTGTTCGGTAAGAACATTAAGGAAAATTTGATGAAATCCATTGGCCCTTGGTTGAAACAAAAACTAGGGCTAGAAAATGCGAATATAGAGTTTCCTAAGAAGTTTGATATTAAAGGAGTCATGAAAATGGTAATGTCTGTACTCGGAGTGAGTTGGGGCAGTATCAAAAGCATGTTTGCAGAGCAAATGGGCGGTGATTTCATTTCTAAGATTGAAGGTGGCGCAGGTTTAGTGAAAGGAGTGATGGAATCAGGACCTCAAGCACTCAAATCAATGGGTGAAGATAAGGTCAAGGAGAAGATGACCGAAAAACTTGGGGCAGAAAAGATGGGCAAAATGACTATGGTGGTTGACCTCATCAGAAATGTTATTAGTGATGGACCAGGTGCGCTAATAGACTTTGTAAAAGACAAAGCTTCTGACTTGAAGGGTATGGCAATGGATAAACTTGGTGGCATCAAAGACATGGTTATGGGTGGCATTAAGGATTGGGTAAAGAAAAACTTGATCGAAAAAGGCATCCAAAAACTCGTCAGCTTCTTAGCTCCAGCAGGTGGAATCGTTCAAGGTATTATCAGTATCTACAAGTCAGTTAAATTCTTCTTAGACAAACGTCAAGAACTCAAGCAGCTTGTCACCACAGTAATTAGTGCTTTAGGCTTAATTGTCGATGGTAATCCAAGTGGAGCAGCAGTAATGATTAAAGATGCCATTATGATGGCCATTCCATTATTACTCAACTTCATCATGAAGCTATTGAATATCAATGGTATCTTTGAGGCAGTAAAAAATGCTATTCAAAAGACCATTGGAGCAGTTAATGCATTTATTAAAAAGGCAGTAGAATGGGTGGCTAAGATTGCTAAAACGGTAATGGATAAAGTTAAAGGCTGGTATGAAGATCTAAAAGGAAAAGTCACCGATGCCATAACAGGCAAGAAAGATGATGAAATACCAGATTATGGCGATCCAGAAAAAACAGAAAAAGTTTCCAAAGGATTGGCTAAAGTGGATGAAGAACAACAAAAATACGCACAAGGTGGAGCAATTACTTTAGAACATGCCAATCAAGCAGTACAAAATGTAAAAGCATCTCCTGAAGGAGCTGTATTTAGCAAATTAGAAATCTTCAATAATGAAGATCGTTGGGACATTCGTTGGGCAGCTAGTCCAACACAAGTCAAAACAGGTTTAGCCAAAGCAGAAGCAAATGACCCAACCGCAGCAGGAGCCAATCCAGAAGCGGTAGAGAAACTAGCCAATGCAACTCCTGAACAAGTCAATGAAGCTTTAGAATATCTTGCTCGTATTGGTTATTTTGGTGAAGTACAAGGAGAAGCTGGTAAAGAATACGATAATGGTGTAACCACTAGTGCTACAGGTTCTGCTAATGGTGGACTTACTGCTGAAGCTAATGCTTCTGCAAGTGCCGAAATCAAAGACATCGCAGAAGGACTTAAAGTAGTTGTCGAACTAGGCGCACAAGCTGGTGTTTATGGTAGCTTAGAAGGTGCTTTAGCAGCAACTTATGGCCCTGTAGGAGTCAAATTAGCGGGTAATTTAGATGCTTATGCAGTTGTTAAAGCAGTTGCTGAAGGCTCATTCTCTTTTAGTGCATTGAAAGGACTAGAAGCAGAAGGTTCAGCAGAAGCTTTCGCAGGAGCCAAAGCAGAAGGAGATGCATCACTCAACCTCAACGTTGGTAGTTATGCATTCGAGCCAGCAGTAGAAGGAGAAGCCGCAGCAGGCGCAGGAGCCAAAGCAGAAGGTAAATTAAATATCGGATTGAGTGGCGTAAAAGTAGAAGGAGAAGCATCCGCATTCGCTGGTGCAACTGCTGAAGCGACCATTACACCAATCCATTTCAGCTATAAAGGCAAAACCATCCTCAAAATAGAAGGAGAAATCGGTGCATCGGCTGGTGCTGGTGCTGGTGCTGAAGGTAAATTCAAATTCCAAAATGGTGTTCTTAAGATTGGTGGTGGGGTATTAGCTGCTCTTGGTCTTGGTGGAAAAGTTGGTTTTGAAGGAACCCTAGATGTCAATACATTAGGTGTTGCAGTTGTAGATACCTTCAAAGGTTTAGTAACTAGAGCAATTGGAAAATCTGAAGAGTCACCAGAACAAACAGAAAGTCTCGCATTAATGGGGGCAGAAACAGCAGGTACTGCTGAAGTACTAGAAATCTGTGATTCTGTAGGACAAGGTGGTGTGAACGAAGCTAAAGATGTTACCCTTGTACAAGAATTACTCAAAAAAGCAGGACACAATGTAGATGTAGATGGGGTAGTTGGTCAACAAACTATTGGAGCCATCAAAGATTTCCAAAAAGCAAGCTTTGGCTGGCAAAATCCAGATGGAAGAGTTGATCCAAATGGAACAACTTGGAATGGTTTAGTAGAAGCAAAATCTGGTCAATCAGGTGTCACTACTGATCAACAACAACAAGAGCAAGAAGAAAACTGTAATGAAGAAGAAATTTGTGTAGAAGATAATGTTACCACAGAACAAGAAGGCAGCTACAATATCATTTATGCCTCTAAGGTAAGTAGTGAATTTGCCAAAAAGGTAATTGATATTTGCAAAGAATTAGGAGTAAATCCTAACTACCTTATGGCAGCCATGCACTTTGAATCTGGCGGTACTTTCTCTCCAAGCATCAAAAATGCAGCAGGTTCAGGCGCAACTGGTTTAATCCAGTTCATGCCATCTACAGCCAGAGGATTGGGTACAACAACTGCTGATTTAGCACAAATGACCGCTGTAGACCAACTCGACTATGTAAAAGCTTACTTCATACCATACAAAGGCCGTTTGAATTCTGTCGAAGATGTTTATATGGCAATCCTTTGGCCAAAGGCAGTAGGTAAAACAAATGATTATGTTCTATTTGCAGAAGGCTCAGAGGCTTATAGACTAAATAAGGGCTTAGATACCAATAAAGATGGCAATATTACTAAAGGAGAAGCTGCGGGTAAAGTAAGTGCTAGATATGACGCAGGTGCAGCAGATGTAGGTACCATTCATACAGAGACGAATACTAGTAGTCAAGAAAACCAGCAAGAACAGCAACAAGAGCAATCAGGTAGTGGTACTTCTGTTATTGGTAATGTTAGTGAAATCAAAGGCTCTGTAGGGGAAGGTGGAAAGAATAATGAAGATGATGCCATATTAGTACAAAGCTTACTGAAAAGAGCTGGTTTAGATATAGCAGTTGATGGAGATGTTGGACCTAAAACAATTGGTGCTATTAAAGCTTATCAGAAAAAAGCATTTGGCTGGGAAGATGGTAAAGTTGATCCAGGAGGAAAGACATTTAACTCTTTAGTAGAAGGTCAAGTAAAATTATCTCCTGAGGATATTATTGCATGGCAAGAACCTGAAAGTGACTTATCTGCAAGTGAAAGACCTACTTATGAAAACATTACTAAGGTTTATGGTTCTGTTCACAATGTAGAAACAGTCATGATGAACTTCCCATTCTCCATGAAATTATACGGTGGCTCTACAACAGTTACTCGTGCTACAGTACATAAGAAAGTGGCTAAATCACTAGAAAATGCATTAAAAGCAGTACAAAGTCATTATGGAATGGAAGAAATCGAACGTTTAGGTATCAACAATTATGATGGCTTGTTCAATAAGCGGAAAATGCGTGGTAGTAGCAAATGGTCTACTCATGCTTGGGGTATAGCCATTGACCTAGATGCTAGTCGTAACAAACTACGTTGGGGGGCAGATAAAGCGGAATTTGCGAAGCCAGAATACCAAGCATTATTGGATATAATGGAAAGTCATGGTTGGTATAATTTAGGTCGTTATAAGAATTATGACTATATGCACTTCCAAGCGGTTAAGCCATAATCCATAAGATTTTTATAATTATAACAACACCAAAAAGGGCAGATAGTAAGTACTATCTGCCCTTTTTATTTTCTAGTTATTACAAGCAACGTTTTAAGTAGCTATTAACGTTACAATTAGTATGATTATTGATAATTAATATAAATCAACTTTACACACCTTAGTAACGAGCAAAAAATAAATTAGGCATGTTTGTTAGGTTAATTTGTGGCTAGACGAGGCAAAAAACATAGGCGATGCGAGCATCGTCGAGGCTTTTTAACGAAGTATAGCAGCAAATTAAACAACAAGATGTCGGTTTATTTTTTAGCTGTTACTTAGTATTATAAACCAAATCTACCCAAATTAAATAACTACATGTACTTATTTATCTAATATATTTTCTTAACATAAGCACATGTTAGAGCAACTTAAAAAGTTTACATTCCCCAATATTGGTGTTAAAGAGCTATTAGATATTATACTATTAGCCAGTATAATTTGTACAAGTATAGCCGTCGTAATAGGTCTAATAACAGGAATTGGCAAAATCTATATGATCTTTACTGGACTTATACTGGCTGTTTTTACTGGGAATTATATTGTAAACAAATTCATATCAGTCAAATTATCAACCTACTATTTTTCCTTGTTGACCCCCATCTGGTTCAACTTTGGAACTATTCTTATAGGTAATAATTTTTCTCCATCAATCATTTGTGCCTCTATCTGCTGTTTTATTTACGTTTTCTTTAAGGATAATAAAAAACATCTTTACCTACTCATTACTTATAATTCACTTTTGTTATCCGCTACATTATTATATGTCAATCTATACGGGCCACTAGTCCCTAATACAGATTTAGTTGGTGATGAAATTATAGCTTTCCTTTGTGGGGTCTTTTGTATTGTTATAGTACTTGCTCACTTTGATAAACAGAATCAAATACTCGTCAATGACTTGGAAGAGAACAATAACACGCTTGTAGGATTGACTAATGATTTAGAAGAAAAAAATAAAACACTAACACAACTAACCAATGATTTAGAAGAAAAGAATGCCACATTAAGAGACCTCACTTCTGAACTGGAATATTTTAATTATGTAGCAACACATGATCTAAAAAGTCCATTGAGGAATATCAAATCATTTCTGACGCTCATTGATAGAAAAGTGAAGCAAATAGACACCGATCCTACTACCAAAAAAGACCTCAATGAATATTTTGAATTTGCTTTTGGTGGTGTAGAAGGATTAGAAAAACTAACTTTGGATATTCTTAGTCTAGGAGCGGTTAATAGTAGCCTAAAAAGCAAAGATAAAAAACTAATTGACCTCAATCTTATTGTGAGCAAAACGGAACATTTATTAATTAAAGGATATCATAACGCCACTATCACTACCGATCAACTACCTAGTATCAATGCCAATGAAGTAGAAATTTATCAATTGATGAGTAATCTCATTGAAAATGGAATAAAATACAATGATAGTGAACATCCTACAGTTAAGGTTATAAATGCTTCCAATAAACAAAATTTAGTCCTAAAGATCATGGATAATGGTATAGGTATCCCTAATGATTCACATGATAGAATTTTCAATTTTTTCACCAGACTACATGCCAAAGATGAATACGAAGGAACAGGCATTGGTTTGGGATTGTGTAAAAAAATCGTGAAAGCTTATAAAGGAAAAATAAGTCTACAATCGAAAGTAGGACAAGGAACTGTTTTTACAATTAGTATTCCAAACGTTGTTAATCCTGCTATGATTGGCATTAAACAACAATGACCTACCTTTTATATAAAAGATAGGTCACTATATCATTAGCTAAGTAATTAGAGTGCATGACATATTGTAGGGAAGGTACAATCCTTATTATGAGGATCTTATACTTAGACTTGGATATGTTAGCTATTTTTCTTAATGACCGCATAGCGGTCACAGTACGTTAGCCAATAAAAGTCCGCCTAATATCTCGATCCTATCAGGGTCGCACTCTACCGAATTGCATCAAAAATCCCCCGATATGTCATGCACTCAAGTAATTACTTTGTAGTAAAATATCTGATTTACTTATGCAAATACCGACTCTTTACCTAAGTTTTTCACCAAAATATAGTAGAAAATAGCTCTAAATTTATTTCTATTAGAAGAGCCTATATCTTGACATGCTTGCTTTAGAGCCGCATCTAACTCTGGACCATCTTCCATACCTAGCTTCTTAATCAAGAAGTTCTTCTTTACTCGATCTAATTCCGTTTTATCAGAACAAGACACTCTTGAAGAATCCTCATTATAAATAGAAGGACCTAAAGATTTAGTGATCGCTCTTAATAAATCAGCATCAACATCTTTCATACCGATTTTGTCATTCATTTCAGAATGATAACGTACTAACGCATCATCAAACTTACTCATGGTGGTTGTTTTTGGATTAAAAAAATGAAATACAACTATACGACACCGTACAGCTATATTGTTTAGAAAGGCATTATAACCGAATAGTTTGACCATATATAAGGAGAATGGTCACTATACGCCTAAAAACACCACAAAAATAAGCTTTTGCACTAGAAATATAAAGCTCCATTAAAAAAACCTTTTAGAAAGCAAACAAACTACTAATAATATTGAATATTAAAGTTATTTAATCAAGCAATTCACCCTAATATCTAAGAAATTTATGACAGTATTATTTGAATCACTTATTTTGCATTAAATTTGTGCTAATAAATTCAAATTGTGTACTAATCACCAATACAAAATTATTTCTTAAAAATATTATTCAATCATGGGAAGAGCATTTGAATATCGCAAAGCGAGAAAAATGAAACGTTGGTCACAGATGGCCAAAACCTTCACCCGAATTGGGAAGGATATTGTGATAGCAGTAAAAGCAGGTGGCCCTGATCCCGAAACCAATAGCCGTCTAAGAGCAATTATGCAAAATGCAAAGGCTGCAAATATGCCAAAAGACAATGTAATGCGTGCCATTAAAAAAGCAAGCTCTAAAGATACTGCTGATTACAAAGAGGTATTATTTGAAGGCTATGCGCCTCATGGAATCGCTGTTTTAGTAGAAACGGCTACAGATAACAACAATCGAACAGTAGCCAACATTCGTAGTTATTTTAACAAGTGTAATGGCAGCATGGGAAATTCTGGGTCGGTAAGTTTCATGTTTAGTCGAAATTCTCATTTCAAAATTGCCAAGGGGGAGCTAGATCCAGAAGAACTGGAATTAGAATTGATCGACTATGGAGCAGAAGAGGTCTTTGTAGATGAAGAAGAAAATACCATTATGATTTATGGTTCTTTTGAAAGCTTTGGCTCTTTACAAAGTGTCTTAGAAGAACAAGGACATGAAGTGGTTTCTTCAGGCTATGAATACATTCCCAATATGACCAAAAAAATAACCGAAGAACAAGAAGCAGATGTACAAAAACTATTGGATAAGATTGAAGATGATGATGATGTACAAAATGTATATACGACAATGGAATAAATCAAGCATTATAATGAGCATTCATCACTAAAAAAACGACCGCCTCATGGACAAAATGTTCATGAGGCGGTGTAGTTTTGGAGGAAGTTAAATCTATATTATTTTACAATAGTTTATTTCACTACCATCAATTTGCGAACAACAGTTTCCTCACCATCATTCACTTTAACAAAATAAGCTCCATCTTGCCAGTCACTAAGGTCTAATTGAAGCGTATTGTCAAAAGCATCGTATTCTTGTGTAGCTGACCAAACCAAGCGACCAGTAACGTCAAATACTTGAACGCTTACCGCTTGCTCTGCGTCTAGCTCAATAGTTGCATTTACAGATGCTGGGTTAGGATAAACATTGATATCTAATGATGCTTGATCAAAGATTTCTCCACTTGTTCTTCCAGAAGAACCAGCAACGAAAGTAGAATAAGTAAATCCGCTAGAACTACCTCCACAATTAGAGCTTACACCCCATTCGTAAGTAGCACCTTTAGTTAAACCAGTAGCGTTAATTTGTGTCGCAGAAGCAGTACCTTCACTCCAAGAAGAAGCACCTGCCTGACGTAAACGAACAGTATAGCTTGTTGCAGCACCTACTGCATTCCAGCTTAATGTAGCCTCACGACCACCTTTTCTTGGTGAACTAGCTAAACCACTAGGCGCATCACAGCTACCAGTAGGCGCACAAGGATCACAAGAACCACCACAGTCAACTCCTGTTTCATCACCATTTTGTAAGCCATCATCACAACTACTGCTTGATCCACAAGGATCACAAGAACCACCACAATCAACTCCTGTCTCATCACCATTTTGTAAGCCATCATCACAAGAAGCAGTAGGCTCACCGCCTCCACCGCCGCCAGAACCGCTACAGCCATTTGAACTAGCTAAACCAGCACGAGCACCACCAGCACTAAATAAAGCACGCATTCTAGTACTTTGACCAGCAGTATATAAATTCATACAGCCATCATCAGAATAATCCATGTAGTTTTCAACCATATCTGTAGAACCACAAGATACATGACCACTAGCACAACCATAGTTAGCTCCATCAGAGGTAGGTGTATCAGAAACAAAATCATCTACGCTACAAGCACCATCACCCCAAATATGACGAAGGTTAAGATAGTGACCTACTTCGTGTGTAGCAGTACGTCCTAAGTTAAAAGGAGCTTGAGCACTACCATAACGACCGAAAGCAGAAGATAAAATAACGATACCATCTGTAGCAGGATTACCACCAGGAAATTGAGCATAACCCAAAATACCATTACTCAAATTACACACCCACATATTCATATAACTAGATGGATCCCAAGGATCAACACCACCTTTGTTACTTTTCTTCATATCATCATTGGTTCTCCAAGAACGTTTACCAGTTGATTTTCTAGTAATACCATTTGTTGTATTACCATCAGGGTCTACAGTTGCTAAACAGAATTCGATTTCTGTATCTGCTGCTTGTCCCCACGCATTATTGCGATCAGCATTAGTACGTCTAAAATCCTCATTCAACACATCAATTTGAGATTGAATTTGAGCATCGCTAACATTCTCAGCATTAGTACGATATAATACATGTACTACAACTGGGATGGTAATTACGCCAGCCGCTTTGTCCGCAGACTCACTATTCATAAACTTTCTAGTATGCGCTTCTACCTGCTGCATACGTGCTTCCAAATTAGGATCTTCCTGCTTTAGAACCTCTAAACGGTCCATAGTACCACAATTACGGTTGGCTTCTACAACAGTAGCACTAAAAAGCAGGAATAGAGAAAAAATCGTGAGTAAAACTAATTTTAGCTTCATAAATAAATTTTTTTGATAAAAAAAACAACAAAATGCAAATTAAAAGAACTTTCTTTTACGACTTTCCAAATATAATTTAAAAATGGTAAGATTACAAAACTAGTATTTTCTTATACATGTGATGTTAAAAAAAACAACCTATAACATACAAGGAAAACAACAAAATATTATTTCATATTTTTATTTAATGAGCATAAAAAGTAGGGGAATTGACACTAAAATCAAATGCATTTTTTTTATTCGTATATTTAAAATAACAAAAAACAAACAATATTTTTATAGCACACTCACATACGATAAATATCTCTTTATTAAAACCTAAAAATTAATTACATTTTGTTTAAAAAATAAAAGATAACTAAATTCAAAATACATGAGAAAATATATTAATTTTAATAATAAATGTTTTAGTGATGCATTTTGAAAATTTAGAAAAATGACTTTTTTGTGACAATTTTAATCAATAATATATTGGCAGTCAACATAAAAACAATACGTAACCTGATAATCTAAACTAATAAATCTGTCTGTTTAATAAAATTACTAATCCTACTGAACCACCAAGCATTTTTTTTGTTACAACAGCTCACTTTATAATAATAGAAAATAATAGTTATGTTTGGTTTTTTCAAAAAAGATCCTGTTAAAGTACTACAAAAACAATATGAAAAAAAGCTAGTAGAAGCTAGAGACATCCAACGTTCAGGAGATGTCAAAAAGGCAGCTTTAGTTTATGCAGAAGCCGAAGAGATCGGAAAGCAAATAGAGGCATTAGTTGCCCAAAAAAAATAGCCATCACTCACCCAATAAGTTCAATAGCTGTAATAATTAAAGCCAATTTAATATCTTCCAATTGGCTTCCACGAATGGTATATGTTGGCTGGAAGTCTCGATTTTTACAGACCTCATTCCCTCGAATAGTAAATAGGGGAGTGTAATCTCGCTCTTTACAAATCTCCTTTCCCCTCACCGTAAAAGCAGGCGTATAATCTCGATATTTGCAAATTTCATTCCCTCGAATAGTCAAAAAAGGGATATAATCTCTACCCTTACATAACTCACTATCCCGAATGGTAAAAATAGGCACGTAGGAACGTCCTTCACAAATCTCATTCCCTCTTAGGGTAAAAGCAGCAGCATGATCTCGATTTTTACAAATTTCTGTTGTCATTATTCTAGTTTTAGAGTATAAAATATTTTTTAGTCAATAGTAAGCTTAATTCATATAACATTAAGGGTAATTGGTGTGCTTGTTCACTTTCATACCAATACAATATTACTACTTATCCTTCGTTAATCTAAATATCACCATATTTTACCTAAAACCAACAATTCTATGAAAACAATCATCAGTTATTCCATGATTTGTGTGTGTAGCATCATTTTTTGCACTTTAAATGCTCATGCCCAACATGGTTTTTCCAATACCTCATCTTATAGTCACCACATGATTTGGTTAGGTGGTGGACTGGGTTCCCATGAATATAAAGACCTGCTTTTCAGCCCCCACCTCAACTTTGAAGCAGAATCTTATGATAAAGTGATCGACTTTAATTATAGATACGAAGTAGATTGTAGTTATCACACTTTTAAATTCCGAAAACAATGGGGCGAAGCCCTTCCATTTGCAGATGAAGTAGATCCTAATGGACAAAGTGATGTGCTTATTTTAGAAGAAGGCACCCATTTAAACAGCCTACATTTTGAATACGAATTCTCCAAAAAATTACAACGTTTAGAAGCCTTTGATTGGTATATGGGTTTTAATATGTTTACCAATATCAATAAAAGGGAAACCAAATCACTTACCAATCCCTTTGCACCTTCCTTAGATGCTTATGCGGCATTTGGTCCAATGACTAAAGTAGAATATTATTTTGATTTTCCATTAATGCTAGAAGCACAATTGGAAATACCTATTATGGGTATGCTATTGCGTACTTGTACTGATCCTGCGGGTAATTGTCCGCAAAGTCCAGAATTTAAAGATTATCTGGATGAAGCCAAGTTAGCCTCAATTATGAGCAATCCGAGAATACATACACAAGTGGGAATGAGTTATTATTTTGGTCAACGAAAAACGGTAGGTATAAAAGTACTGTACGGTTGGAATTGGTTTGATTATAAAGTCCTTTTAGATCAACCAGATGCTATTCAACAATCTACTAGAAGATTAACGACAGGAATTGTCCTTAATTTATAAAAAGGAATCATAAAACTAGAATACTAGATCAATAAACTCAAAAACTCATTAGCGTACTATAACTATCAGCTATACAAT
>JAHDFT010000114.1:10877-12863 GCA_020628015.1 Bacteroidota bacterium | reverse complement strand
ACTTGCTTGAGGAGCTTTAAATACAGGAATATCAAAAGATTGAATGATTTGACAATCATCTTGATCGCTGATGGTAACGGTATACTGTCCAGCTTTCAAATTATCGACTTGTTTACCTGATAAATCATCTTGATCCCATTGATATTGATAAGGAGGATTGCCATTATTAACGACCAATTCAATAGTTCCATTTTGTGCTTCACAGTAATCAGGTGTTTGTTCATAATTAAGTGTCAAGGAAGGGGTATTATTGATGGTAAATGCTTTGTTTAATGTACAATTATTGGCATCTGTAATGGTTAATTCATAATCGCCCATCGGTAGTTTGTCCAGCTCTTCTGCATCAGTTTGACCATTACTCCATTGGTATTCATAGGGTGGCGTTCCACCTTCAATTATTACATTAACACTTCCATTATCTAAGCCACAAATAGTAGGAGAGGTAGTCAATTTAAGAGCTGTTGGACCATCTGTATTTTCAACGTTTATAGAGACTATTTCTTCACAACCTACGGCATCTGTAATGGTTGCTTTATATTGCCCTTGCTTCAATTGATCGGCGGTTTCATTTTCAGTAATTTCATTTTGCCATAGATATTGAAATGGAGGACTGCCTCCTGATGGAATTAAGGTAATCGCTCCATTGTTCGCTCCGCAAGTAGTATGCTCAACAGTATAATCAACTGCCAAACTAGGCGTATTATCAATAGTCGTACTTAATATTGTAGTGCAAGCATATTGATCGGTAATGCTTACGGTATAAGTGCCTTCCTCCAATTCACTCAATTTATCTACACCTATTTTCCCATTGCTCCATTTATAAGAAAAAGGAGGCGTACCACTATCTATTTGTACTTGAATTTGTCCATTTTTCTGCCCACAAGTCGCATTGGTTTCGGCTAAACTAGCTTCTATAGGAGGGGTATCACTAATCGTTTCACTAGCAATAACTTGACAACCAGATTCATCCTCAATGGTTACCTGATAATCTCCTGCTTTTACATCAATCAAATCAACTGTTGTTGCTCCATTACTCCATTTATAGGTATAAACCCCGTCTCCACCAACTATATGAAGGGAAATACTGCCATTATTTTCTCCACAAGTAGCATTCGCAACCGTCTGATTTGCCATCATTGCACTACTTCCATCAATAATAAATTCGTCTGTGATATGACAGTCATTTTGATCAGTAATGGTTACTTTATAAACACCTACAGGCAGATTGTCTCCTCCATCATTATTGATAATAGGATTATTCCATTGATAAGTATAAGGTGGAGAACCACCACTAATCACAAGTGATATACTACCATTGCTTTCTCCACAGTTGGCTGCTTGAATGGTTTCTTCCAAATTTATAGCATTGGAACCTTTAAGATCAAAATCTTTGATGAAGGAGCAATTGTTTTGATCAGTAATTGTAACAATATAATTGCCAACAGTAAGTTGATTATTGGTATTATTAGTGGAACCATTACTCCATAAATAACTGAAAGGAGGCGTACCACCATTTACTTTAGTAATGACGATAGCTCCATTGCTCTGTCCACAATTCGCTTCATATTGTTCCGATTCAATGTTTTCAATAGATGAATTACTAATGCTAATTTGATCAGAAAGTTGACAGCCTTGTGCATCTGTAATAATTAATGTATAAGTACCAGCAGAGATATTAACTAAATTGGCACTTGTATTACCATCAGCCCAACGATAAGTATAAGGTGGGGTACCGCCTGTTACATTAGGGGTAATAACTCCATTGGATTGATCACAATTTTCATCTATTGTATTAAAAGCAATCGCACTAGGTCCATCACTAGCTGTCACTTCAATATTTTCTTTAATTGTTGAACAGCCATTATCGCTTGTGACTGTTAAACTATAAATACCAGCATTGATATTAAGGAGGTTGGTACTATTGCTGCCCAATTGATTCCAACTATAAACATAAGGAGCTTGTCCACCACTTACTGTTGTTTCAAT
>JAHDFT010000114.1:6186-10777 GCA_020628015.1 Bacteroidota bacterium | reverse complement strand
ATTGATTCCAACTATAAACATAAGGAGCTTGTCCACCACTTACTGTTGTTTCAATAGCTCCATTAAAAAGCCCACAACTAGCATCAGTAACATCGACAGAAACACTCGGTGTAGTAAGGCTTAGTACATCCATTCCAGGAGGATAAGTGCTGCCGCAATCCGTACCATCAGCACTATGTGCTAAGATCAAGTCTGCACAAGTTGCTGAATTATCATCAATACCTCTACGGGTTTGACCACCAATAATGATGGGATGCATAATATTTTCGGTATCTAATACATGCCATAAACCGAATATATGCCCCAATTCATGAAGCGCAACAGACTCAAAATCTGTTTGATTAGTTGCTGGTGTACTCGTATTATACTGCCAATTGGCATTGACATTGAAAATAATGTCTGCTTCTTTTAGAAAAACCTCACCTGAAGCACCACATAGTGTAAACTTTAGGGTAGTAATGCCACCACTACTTATAGGAGAACAAGAAGAACTAAAGGAAATAAGATTAATACCCTCTTTTTCATCACAATAATTGCCTGTAGGACTGCCCATTTTTATATTAAAACCAGAATGACAACGCCAAGTATTTAAAGCTCGCTCAAAGGCTGCTGTTGCAGCAGTATTTTCCGCAAAATCACTACTGTATTGCAAGGTTAATCCTCCATCTCCATTATGCGCTAAAAGGTCAACATCTTGTAATTCGATTTCTACTTTATTGTATAGAATGGTGAGTTTATTAGAAGAAATAGCGTATTCATCAGAAGTATTTTTGATGTAAATTTTACCTGTAGCAGCACCCGTTCCAATACCACTAGAACCAGGGACATAAACCTTGATTTGCTGATCAGTCCAAGAGCTGATATGATTGGAAGAAACAGGTATAAAGGCTTCACTTTCTGTATCAGGACTTTGGAAAGCAATAAGCCCTTTTTGACTACCAAATCCGCTACCATTAATAGTCAATAATTGTCGAACACCTGCTTTGACTATTTGTGGAGAAAAAGAGCTAATTGCAATGGCTGAAGATGATTTGGTAATATTAGGAAAAGGTCGTGGATCGAATTGCTGTGGCTTTTGTTGACATAAATTTATCAAATAAGGCTGAAATCCATCAACAATGGATTGTTTGACTTGATGATCATAATTAATCGTTTGTTGATCCACATTATAAGGCAGCCAACCGTCATTAAAGGCTACTGTTTCCCAATTTATATGAGCATCATCTGTTTTTGCCTGAAGCAATAATATACCTGATTGATTAGGAAAGGCTTGAAAAGAAGGACAAGTAATGGTGATTTCATCTTCAAATTGACCACCAATACTAGTAAAAGACAAGGATTCAGCATTTGCCAAATGTCCTTTGAAAAGTTGGTGAACCTTTACATAATGTTTGGTATAGATTTGTTGATCCTTAGGATGTACAAATGTTTGTTGCTTCTGAATGGTCGCTTCTACTACTAAACTTGCTTTTTCGATTCGTTCACTAAGTGATAGATGATTTGAATGGTTGCTGGCTAGTGCGGCACTATTCAAGAGACAAAAAGTAGACAAGGGAAGTAGTAGATAAAATAGGATACTTAATGTTAAGACTGGATGCATAAGTGATGAGCTGTTTTAAATTTTTATGTGTAAAAATCGTTGAAATAAGTGCTATAGACAGGAGATACTTATTTGTCCGATTATGGATTACACATGATTAGTTGAATATGTGTGATTTATGGATCTTTATGATCATTAGCCAAGTAGTCTTAGAACCAAAAGGGCTTGATTAATGTTTAAACTCTGTGCAACTTACTTAGCAAGTAGGTTGTAAATTTAGCAAGGTAATTAATAACAGAATGTATATGGTGCAAATAGTTTACAGGCTTTGAATATACACAAAAGTTATTAAAATAGGAATTGAGAAAACATAATCTATGGTCAAGTCATTAAAGTTAGGAAAGTTGGCCAATATCAGTATATACGTTCATTGGTCTTTTTTGTTATTGGTTTTGTGGATAATCTATGATGGTTTATCTCGTAATCTAAGTTTGTTAGAAGGTATTTTTTCTTTTGTCGTAGTAGGAACGAGCTTTTTTTGTGTGGTTTTACACGAGCTAGGTCATGCACTTGCTGCTAGACGTTATGGAATTGGCACCAAGAATATTATTTTATTACCTATTGGTGGTGTAGCCTTGCTTGAAAAGATGCCCGATAAACCTTCAGAAGAATTAGTTGTTGCTATTGCAGGACCTTTGGTGAATGTAGTAATTGCTTGTTTTATTGCAGTTTTGCTTGGGATATTGTATCTTATACATTCATTTACAGGACTTTTGGCTTGGGATAGCTGGCTAACCTACTTTTTATTTGTGCTGTTGGCTGTCAATGGAATGTTGATTGTTTTTAATGCCATTCCTGCTTTTCCAATGGATGGAGGACGAGTTTTGAGATCCTTATTGGCGATGCGAATGAATAAGGTCAAAGCGACGACAATTGCTACTCGTTTAGGACAATTAATTGCAGTAGGATTTGCTGTTTATGCGATTTTTTTTGGTGGTTACCCATTCCTACTCCTGATTGCATTATTTATCTTTTTCGTGGCTCCTGCTGAAGAAAAAATGGTGCGAATGGAAAGTGCTTTAGAAGGATATGTAGTGAAAGACATGTTATCAAATGATGTTCAAGTGATTGATACTGAACAGGATATGGCAGAGATAGTGAGTTTGTTAAGATCAGTAAAGGATAAAAACTTTATTGTGACAGAAAATAATGAAATAGTTGGTACGTTAAAGAGAGAAAATATATTACAAGGTATTAAAAACCAAGCTGATAATAATCAATCATTAGTTGATTGGATCAATAGAAGAATCATTTTTCTCAATGCTTCCTTAAGTGCTAGTGAGGCTTTTCAACGGATGAATGCAGAAGGGTATGACATTCTTCCAGTCAAGGAGGATAATAAAATTATTGGTTTTGTTGATAGAATGAAAATGAATCGCTATGTTCAAATTTTGGGAAGTAAGTAACAGTAAAAAATATCTTTCTTATTTTTTACTTGTTCTCAAACGATAATTGCACCAAATAATTACTAAACAAATAAGCAAACCAACTACTTATTAATAAACGGTAGTGCGTTACTTATCCATATACTTAATCACTATATCTATTGATGAAGGTTAAAGCAAGTATGTTTCACAAATAAACTTTCCTTCATTTACATAAAAAGTAAAACTATGAAAAAGGTCGTTGCATCAGTACTATTCTTATTGTTATTGGGTTTTCTGGGAGTCATAGGTTATGATGTTTACCTAGATAAAACACCGCAATACCAACCTTTTTCACTACAACCAGTAGCCAATAAATACGCTAATCCTTTTGGACAACAACCCTTAGAAAGTGTGAATAGATCGAATGCCAGTAAGCAGAATACCGAAGCCAAAGTGAGTGTGCCAATGGTTGATTTTACCTCTGTAGCGGAGTTGGTTACCCCTACAGTAGTACATATCAAAACGAAAGGATATAATGGCAGTAGTGGTTCTGTGAATCAGTTATTTGATCTTTTTGGAAACTCACCAGATGGAAGCCGCAAAACTTTGTCCTCTGGATCAGGAGTTATTTTAAGTGCAGAAGGGTATATTGTGACTAATAAACATGTGATTGAAGATGCAACAGAAATTACGGTTATTATGCATGACCGAGAAGCTTATAAAGCAGAAGTTGTTGGAATGGATGCACATACAGATTTAGCTGTGCTTAAAATAGATGCCAAAAATTTACCATTCATTACTTATGGTGATTCAGATAAGTTAAAAGTAGGGGAGTGGGTGATTGCTGTAGGTAATCCATTCAATCTTGCTTCAACGGTAACGACGGGTATTGTGAGTGCAAAGACTCGTAAAATTGGTATGACAAGTGATAAATTGGCTATTGAATCTTTTATCCAAACAGATGCAGCAGTAAATCCAGGAAATAGTGGAGGTGCTTTGGTGGATTTGAGAGGAAATTTGGCTGGTATCAATACAGCTATTGCTACACCTACAGGTTATTATACAGGTTATTCTTTTGCTTTACCTGTTAATATTGTTAAAAAAGTAGTAGAAGATATTTTACAATTTGGTACAGTCAAAAGAGGTTATCTGGGTGTTGGGATTATGGATGTAACGAGTGATTTGGCAAAAGAGAAAGGTTTGAGTGATGCAAGTGGAGTCTTTATTTCAGAGGTTTCGGATCGTAGTGCAGCAGCAGAAGGAGGCATTATTCAAGGAGATGTAATTATTAAAGTAGGGGAATTCCCAGTTAACAATTCCGCAGAATTGCAAGAGATTGTTAGTCGTTATCGCCCTGGTGATACGGTGAAAATTACCTTAAAAAGAAGTGGTAAGGTTAAACAAATGAATGTCAAGCTAAAAAGCAAATACGAATAGAATAGATTCGTCATTTTTTCTTGTTTTTTTGAACAGTTTGAAGAAATGGGGGTATTTTTGATAAGTAACAGTAGAAAAATAAAGAACTTATTTTGCACTTGTTACTAAAGTAAGTAATGGAGAAATAATGAAAATAAGCATTTTTTCACCATTACTTATAGAATTTATGTCGAATAGATTATTATTT
>JAHDFT010000114.1:0-6086 GCA_020628015.1 Bacteroidota bacterium | reverse complement strand
AATAAGCATTTTTTCACCATTACTTATAGAATTTATGTCGAATAGATTATTATTTACTCGACACAAATTGTAAATTTGCATCCCTTAGTAATGACATCTTTATAAAACAAGTCTATTTTTAGGAAATACTTCATAAAAGATGTCTTCAAACATTGAAGAAATGTCAAGAACAATTTCTATTGGTTTTATCGTTTTTACCATCGTTGTGTTGTTAGGTTTATTTTATTTCCGAGCATCACAAACCATAGCTTATAAACAAGGAAAAGGACAACTCCAAGAGTTAGACGCTTCCAAGTATACAAAGGAATATTTGTATAAAGGACGTAAACCTCCTGTTGTACGCCCTCCCGTACCTAAGCCTGCACCAGTAGCAGTTGATTCAGTCAAAAAACCTGCAAAACCTAGTCCTGGCTCTGTAAATTAGTTTACAGTAAGTAAAGTAGTTTTGATAATAAGTTATATGATTATTCGGTAAAACTATAAACGCTAAACTAAACGCTGATTTCACAACACTAAAATTGACAATCCATCATGGTTTATTATGCTTTAACAATCGTTATTCCTGCACTTATTGCAATGGGTATTGCTATTTATCGTTTGAATCAACCTAGAAGATAGTAGTAGCAATCATTATAGATAGATAAGTACAGTTATCGGATAAATATAAATTTAATATAGTTTCTTGATTTTTAGTTGCTTATCCCATTTGGGCTAAGTAGACAAGAACTTATTGACTATACTAAAATAAATACAAAAGGGCATCTTTGTTTATATACGAGGATGCCTTTTTGTATTTGTGGTTTGTTAAATAAGAGGGTTTATTTAAGTAATGGTAATGGATTAATCTATAATTGAGTAATGAAACAGATTCTTTTTTATATTAATAGCCTGCAATGGGTTTTATTTTTAGTAATATTGTATAGTTGTGGACAATCAAGTTTTACTAATCATCCTTCTAATAATAAAAATATTATTAGGGAGCAATCGGGAATTGATACCAATACAAATAACTTTGATGAATCTAAAACCCACATTAAAATGGCTCCTACTTGTGGCGATGTAATGAATGCTTTATTACTTCGTCAATTTAACCATTGGGAGGGTTTCCCTAAAAATTGTGATTGGACGAGTTTAACTGGCCCACTTCCTGAAGACTGGCAGTTGGTACCTAAAAGGCGATTAGGCAGTAAATATAGAGATGCCCAAATGATTATGCTTTCTTTAGAGGGCTATATACGTGCATCACTCAATTTTGTGGATGGGCAAGCGGTTCTTTTTGAAGCGATGGAACCTACACTAGCCATTGAAATAGGAGATTTATTAGAAAAATTAGGTCAGCCTGATACAATACTTGATTGGGATTTTGGCACACTTCCTTGTCCTCAATCAGAATTGGTGTATGCTAATAAAGGAATTACTTTATTTCTGAATACTGAAAAAACAAAGCTTTTACATGTTGCTTTATATCCGTCAGTAGAACCGAAAACGTATGAAGAAAGCTTGAGACCTAGATTGGGGAAAGAGTTAAGGTAGAGGACAGTTAATCCCTTATCGTCCTTGAAACTCTGCTGGTCTCCTTTCCGCAAAAGCAGTTGTTCCTTCCTTAAAATCTTCTGTATCGAAACATTGACCAAAAGCTTCTACCTCTTTGGCTAAACCATCTACGCCATCAGTAAAATAAGCATCCACACAAGTAATCACCTCCTGAATAGCCAAAGGAGCTTTTGTTGCAATTTTTTGAAGAATACTTCTACATTTTGGCAATAATTCTTCTTGTGGAACGACATAATTGACTAAGCCCAAATTCAATGCCTCTGGAGCTTTAATCATATCTCCTGTCATGAGTAACTCCATTGCCTTACCTTTGCCAACCAATTGAATCAATCTTTGTGTACCACCATAACCAGGAATCAAACCTAGATTCACCTCTGGCTGTCCAAAACGAGCATTTTCACTAGCTAGGCGAAAATGACAAGCCATCGTCAATTCACAACCCCCACCAAGTGCATAACCATTGACCGCAGCAATCACAGGCTTATTATAGCATTCGATCTGCTTAAAAATGACATGCCCCTTAGCAGCCAAATCTTTTCCTTGCTCACTATTGAAAGCTGAAAATTCACTAATATCCGCACCGGCTGCAAAAGCCTTAGTACCAGCACCAGTTAAGATCACCCCACGTACACTAGGATCATCCTTATGAGCAGCTAAAGCATGTCCAATTTCTTGGATCAAGGTAGCATTGAGGGCATTAAGCTTTTCTGGTCGATTAATGGTAATCGTAAGGATTTGTTCGGAAATTTCCGTTAAAATATATTGATAGGACATGTTTATTTAGGATTTTTTGAATTACTAGGTATTGAGGTCTAGCAGTAGTAGGGTACAAGTAAGCATTCATTAGAAAGGGCGGTTATTAATGACCCAATCGGTAATGTAGTTGACAACTTCCTGGGTAGGTGTGCCAGGTGGAAACAGTTGACCTACTCCCATTTCGCTCAATTGTGCCATATCGTCGGGAGGAATGATGCCACCACCAGTTAGTAAGACATCATTCAGCTCTTTTTCTTGCATGACTTGGAGGATTTTGGGAAAGACGGTCATATGTGCGCCAGATAAAATACTGACCCCAATGGCATCAACATCCTCCTGTAAAGCAGCATTGACCACCATGCTAGGCGTTTGCCGCAATCCAGTATAAATCACTTCCATACCCACATCTCTCAATGCAGCAGCAATCACTTTAGCTCCTCGGTCATGGCCGTCAAGTCCGACTTTGGCAATTAAAATACGAATTGGCCGATTTAACTTAGTCATCTTTTGTCGATTCTTCAGTATCTGTTTGGTCTTTAATAATTTCTTGTCCCTTATCAATAATGTCGTCCAGATCTTCTCGATCCTTCAATTTTTTATCTTCGACATTTCTATTGAGGAAATCATTGAGTTTATTAACATCCATATTACTCTTGATTTCTCCAAATTCATTGATTTTGATTTCAAAGCCTTTCAGCTCCTCATTCATTTTTGGTTTTCCGTCTTTTGGGTTCTTTTTTGGCATATGTAGGTAATAATTGATGTGAAGAAATATTGTGATCTGTTGAACACAAGTTCACAATATAAGAAGTTCTACCAAATTTTCCGACTAGTTTTACGTGCTGGAGTCGCATTACTGGTAAAAAAGCGAGACATCCCAAAGTAAAAGAGTAGAAAAAGTCCTACAAAAAGGAAAACGAGATTCATTGCCGAGCCGCCATTAAAGATGACCCAGATTCTTGTTTTTTGGATCAGTAAAATGACAATAAAAGTTACAAAGATCATCATTGCCAATCCAGGAATTCTGTTAAAACCTGGAACATAATCTAAATCTACGTCCTGTCTAATAACGAATACAGACGCTACCATAGCAATGATTGGTAAGAAGTAGGTGAAGACATTGAGTTGTAGGAAGCTTGTGCGGTCAAAAAAGATGTGGTAGAAGCACATGGCAATAGCTAAAATACCAGGAATACAAGCGAAATAAATCAATGTGGAATAAATATACTTCCAAGGAGATTCATAACGCTCTTCCTCATTTGTCATGGCACCCATAACGAAGGAGGTGATAGGAATCATCAAAAAGAAAATAAGGATAGAAGTTGGATGATTAGCGGTTTGATCGAATAATTCTTGTAAGGTCATTGGAGTTTATATTTTTTGAAAATGAGATATGAGATTATAGATGAGAGCTAGGTAAATATTAGGCTATTCCCTAGCTCCTATCCATCAATTGAAATTAAAAATTTTCAGCTCCCGCATCCATTCTAGCAATAACCTCTTCTTGACCCAGTAAAGCAGCCATTTCAAAGACTGGTGGCCCTGCTTTGGTACCTGCCAGCATAATGCGAAAGACAGGAAGAACATCCCCAAAACCTAGGCCAAATTCCTTCATGAAATCCTTAACTGTTGTTTCTATGACCGTAGCAGAGAAATCACTTGCTGATGCGAGCCGATTTCTTAAGACGGCAATTTTTTCAGGAAGGTCATTTTTCCATTTCTTTTTTATCACTTTCCGCTCATATTCTGCTGGTCTTTTGAAGAAATAGAAACCTGTATCCCAAAATTCTGACAGCAAATTGATACGCTCTTTCATCATAAGGGCTGCTGCTTTGATATAAGCAGGATCAACATCTTGATAGGCTTCTGGAATATCTTTCAAGATCAAATCACTAAAAGTATCATCATCTAAAGCTTTGATATATTGAGCATTGAACCATTTGGCTTTGTCGAAGTTGAAGCGAGCACCAGCTTTGGTGATACGGTCTACAGAAAATGCTTCAATTAACTCCGACAAGGAGAAAATTTCTTGCTCTGTACCTGGATTCCAACCCAAGAAAGCCAAGAAATTGAGAAATGCTTCAGGTAGAAATCCCAACTCTCTATAACCCGCTTGCCCTTCCCAACCAAGTGGAAATACTGGGAAACCAAATTTATCCCCATCCCTTTTAGATAATTTTCCTTTACCTACTGGCTTTAAAATCAATGGTAAATGAGCAAATGCAGGCATCGTATCTGTCCAGCCAAAAGCATTGTATAAGACAACATGTAATGGGGTAGAGGAGAGCCATTCTTCCCCTCTAATGACATGTGAGATTTCCATTAAATGGTCGTCTACTACATTGGCGAGGTGATAGGTGGGCATTCCGTCTGCTTTCATCAATACTTTATCATCCAACTGACTGCTGTGGAAGGTGATTTTTCCACGTACTAGATCGTTGAAAATGATGTCTTGATTATCTGGGATGCGTATACGTACTGTGTATGGAGTATTATTGTCTAATAAACTTTTTACCTCAGCTTCTGATAAAGTCAAGGAATTTTTCATTTGCATTCGGGTAAGGTGATCATATTTCGGACTAGGATTCTCCTTAGTCTTGAAATTTTCTCGCATGGCAACCAATTCCTCCGTTGTATCAAAAGCATAATAAGCTTTACCATTGTCCAATAATTGCTGAACATATTGAGCATAAATGGCTTTTCGATCCGATTGTCGATAAGGACCATAATCACCCCCTACATGAACCCCTTCATCACATTCTAAACCACACCACTTTAAGGATTCAATAATGTAGTCCTCAGCTTCTGCTAAATAGCGAGAACGATCCGTATCCTCTATACGAAGGATGAAAGTGCCATTGTGTTTACGAGTAAACAAATAGCAAAGTAATGCGGTGCGAATGCCGCCGATGTGTTGATAACCCGTTGGGCTTGGTGCATAACGGGTTCTAATAGGTCGGTTCATGATTTCATTTTTTTTCAAGAAATTTTTTGAAAGGCGCAAATATACGTAATACTAAGGTGTAGTGATAAAATGTCGATTCATTTTTTCACCATTCCTTATTAATCTATTACGAATTTTTGGTCTCAGTAAAATAAGTTTGTTGAACTGAACCTCAAAAGTCTTCTTTTGATTCCTGAAAAGGATTTTTTTGTGTAGAAAGGTGAGCAATGTTAATAGTATTGTCATTTTTGTGTCAAAACCGCTATGCAAGTTTTTTTTCCCTTTTTTAGGGATGAAACTTTTATCTAGTCAAAGTTTTATACTTCAATCCCTATTATTTGCAATGGTTGACCTTTAAAAGTGTTTCTTTTTTTATGCTTTATTATACGAATATCTTATTGTTTATTTTGTAATAAAAGCATCATATCGAATATTCTGTATTAAGTAAATCGTCAATTTAATACTATCTTTGGTTTAATGAAAGTTACAAGGTTAACAATGATAAACGATTTATCTTTTCGTTTTGATAATGCGTTTATTAATATCTTCAATTTTCATTGGTTTATACATTTATATATTGGAGTTAAATGAAAATAGGTTAGTTATTTGTTCGCACGCAGTTGGAAAACATTTCCAACTGCGTTTTTTTGTTATTAACGTTTATTGTCATTCCATCACTTAATAACTGCTGATTCATTTAATCAGCAAATAGATACACTTATAAGCATTTAGATGACGCTTTATCATTAGTACTTGAATGCTTGTGGTGGGTACTGTATATTGTTTACATACCCACCACAACCAAAACTTTGCCCTCTATTTATTAGCTTAG
>JAHDFT010000113.1 GCA_020628015.1 Bacteroidota bacterium | reverse complement strand
ATAGTGAAAAAATAAAAAATATGATTTAATAAATATAAGATAAAGTAATGGTGAAAAGTAAATTAACAACTATTCTTTCCACCATTACACCATTCAATTAACTTACTGTACAACTACTTTATGGACTTCTTTCAAATCATCACCCTGTAGTAGAAGGTAGTAAAGACCTTCTGGGACATTTAATTCTAAGGAAGTTCTACCGTTAGTCATATCTTTATCAAATGTCTTAACGGCTTTCCATTGAGTGTCATATAAGGTAATGGTAATGTTATCTTGTTCAAAATCTTGCTTTAATTGTTCCAAAGCAATATTACCATTAGTTGGGTTAGGAAATAGCTCGAAAGCTTTTTCATCTTTAAGGTCATTTTCTATTGCTGTTGGAAACGTGCCTTTTGTTTTATCTTGAGTTTTTCCATAATTATTACAACCAGTTTGGGTTACCGTAAAACTACCGATAGAATGTGGTTGACAAACTGTTAAATAAGAATTTGGTGGAATTTCAAGACTTTGTGTTACTGTTGGTGCATTGAATAGATTCATTTCTAAATCTGCACAGACTGTTACTGGACAATCGTTGGTAACTTTGACACATTCATCTCCACAGCAAGTTACTTTTCTCCAAGTAAGATCACATGGAATAGGATTATAGTTACAACTAACTTTGAAAGTGTTAGCATGATCTCCCATACAACTAGAGAAGACTTCAATTCCTGCTACTGTACCTTTTATACAAGGATCACAATCCCAAATAACAGTCATGTGGCTTGGGCCAATAGACAAAATTTCTCCTCCTTCAATAGAGGTATTCACAGCGTTTACATAACAACTCTTATGGCATAAGCCATCGTAGGAAATGAAGTAAGTTACTGGTACCCCACATTGAGCAGAAGTGCCAAAGAAAGAAGAGCCTGGTGGATTGAGTCCTCCTGGTCCTTCAAAATAAATAATACATTGAGCGTTGGCACTAGCTAAACCAACAATTAACAGAAAGCAGATTTGGAATAAGATCGTTAACTTTTTCATTAAAAAGAGTTTTTGGATGATGGGTTTGAGATTAAGTTTTGGTAAATAAGTGTGACCCATCAAAAGATTATGAAATAATAGATCGTTGCGATTGTACAATGCAATTTGGTTTTATTCTTTATTCTGATTCAAATTTAGGGTAAAACAATTACTAACTTCATTACACTTTTATTAGCTTATAATAGATATTGATTAAAGTATTATGTGTAAATTTGTGTAAAGACGATAATTGACATTGCTTTTGCTTATTATTTATTCTCTGATTTATTAGATTTGAGGGAAAAAATCAAAGTAGATTTTATAGGCAGGAGTTTTGAACTTCGTCTAATTCTTCTGAATAAACCAAATGGAGGAGCTTATTTTTGTTCCATTACTTAAAAGGTGTATCACGATAAAAGCTATGATGTGCAAGACAGTAAATTAATTCAAATACTTCAAACCTTTACAGAAAAAGACTTGAAACAGTTAGATACTTTTCTACAATCTCCCTTTTTTGTAGAAAAGAATAGTAAGGAATGGCAATTATTTACCTTGCTAAAAAAATACCATCCTACTTATAGTCATAGAAAGTTGACCAAAGAATGGCTATTTCAATCCTTATTTCCAAAGAATGCATACAAGGCTTTGAAGATCAATCAGGTGATGAGTAATCTGGTCAAGTTAATGGAGCAATTTATTTATCATTATCAATTGAAACAGAATAATTATACAGCTCAAGTCAATAAACATTTAGCATTGATAGAATACTATATCGAAAAGGAACAGGTGAAGTGGGTCGAAGCTCAGAAGCGTACTTTGACTAAATTGCAGAAAGATAGCCAACAAAGTAGTACAGATTTTCATTATTATCAATATCAAATAGAAACAAAATTAGCCCGTTTAAATAGCCAAGTATCAGATCGAAAAAAACAGGTAACCTTAGATAGTACAATTTATCATTTCTCGGTTTACCACATTTTGAATATGCTTTCTTTAGGATGTATGCATTATACCAATCAAAAGTCTTTCGGTAATATCACACCGATTCCATTAATCCAAGAGATTTTTCCAATTATAGATAAACATGATTTGGAAACGATCCCAGCAGTCAAGGTACACAAAGCAGCAGTATTAATGCTTCAGGAGGAAACAGAAAAGCATTATCAAAACTTTAAGGCTTTACTCCAAGAAAATTTAGGACTATTTCCTTATATCGAAGCACGTAATTTATTAACCATAGCCACCAATTATGCACTAGGACAATTACTGAAAGGAAATAAGGACTATTATTTAGAAACTTTTGAATTATATGAGCTCAGTATTCAAAGTAAAACCATTTATAGAGATGGAAAGATAAGACCTTCTGATTTAAAAAATATCATCACACTTGGCCTTTGGCTTAAAAAATATGATTGGACAGAGCAATTTTTGAAAAGCCACAAAAATAAAATTTTGTCAGAACATCAATCAGATATTTACAACTACAATTTAGCCAATATCTTTTTTCATCAACAAACTTATGAAGCTGCTTTGGATTTACTACGATTTACAAAATTTGAAGATTTCTTTTATGAATTAGGTGCCAAAAGGTTGGAGATAAAGATTATGTATGAATTGAAAGAAGATATTGTATTGGATTCAAAGCTCAATGCCTTCAAAGTATTTATTTTTCGGAATAAATCTTTATCACAAGAATACAAAACACTCAATAATAATTTTGTACGTTTGCTTAGTAGGATGATCAAAGTGACACCTGGAAATACCAAACAAATAGAAAGATTGAAAAAAAGTTTTGACGAATTACAAACATTTTCAGAACTAAATTGGTTGAAGTTGAAACTAGAGGAATTGAGTAATTAATGTTATGTATTACTCAATAAAAATTGATTTTCTCCAATAAGATAAGTATTTTTATAATCTTATTTTATTCTGTAAATAAGTATGTTGCAAAAGTGAGTTTGGTTTACTTTTTGATGATAATCTCAAAACTCTGATTGTTAATACTTCTTACTTTAACTATGCCAAATATGCATTTTTTATCAATTCATTTTACCCCAGATTATAAGTCCATACGATGGGCAAGTTTAGTGAGTCTCATCAGTTGTTTACTAATTATCTGGATGGCCAATCCGATATTGGCACAAGAAGAGAATCCTTGTATGGAGGATGAAACAGGCTATGCTTTGCGGATTTCTGCCGCTCCTACTGATTGTAATGGGGCTGCGACTGGAAGTGCAGTTGTCACTAGTGATAGATGTAGTTGCTTTCATAGTGCCTGTACTTTTTTATGGAGTGATGGACAAACCTTTCATAGTGCTTATGACCTCAAAGCAGGTTGGTATTGGGTAACGGTTACCGCTCCTAATGGTTGTATTCAAGTTGATTCCATAGAAGTCACTCAACCTGCCGCTTTTGTTGATGCCATTAATGTAGAAGATGTGGGCTGTGATGCTGAGAAAGGTGGTAGTATTGCCATTAAAGCATCACCAGATGCAGGAACATTAAAATATCTATGGTCAGACGGTTCTACTAGTGAAACTTTAGAAAAAGTTGCTCCTGGTACTTATACCGTTACCATTACGAATTTTGTAGGCTGTGAATACGTCGAAACTATCGAAGTAAAAATAAGTGATCAGGCCAATCCGCCACAAATAGAGATGGACATCAAAGAAACTTGTGAAGGCGGTAGTAGCGGACAAGCTTTGGTGAAAGTTGAAGGTGGGAACCCTCCTTTCTCCTACTTATGGAATGATGCTACAGATTGCACAGAACCATTTGTCAGGAATTTACCTGCTGGTGCTTACGAAGTCACCATCACAGATGCCCAAGGTTGTGTATTTGTCAGACAAGCCGAAGTACCTGCCGAAGCCTTTGAAGTGAATATTGCCGCAAATCAAGGAGATGCAATTTGTCCAGGTGAACCTGTAGAGTTAACCGCATCAGGTGCCTTCTCTTATCGTTGGATGGGCGAAGAGCTGGATGGTAAAACAGGAACAAAGGTTGTTGTTTACCCAACTAGTAGCACTACTTATGAAGTCATTGCAACTAATTCGGAAGGTTGTCAAAGAACGATTGAGTATACGGTTCCTGTTAAAACGGCTCCTATGCCAGTCATTAATGCTTGGAATACAGAAATTTGTAAAGGAGAAAGTACACAGTTGATTGCGACGATTAACACAGGAATGGCAGAAAGTTTTAGTTGGAGTCCTGCTACTGGTTTGAACAAGGCAGATATTAATTCGCCATTGGCCAGCCCAGCAGAAACAACAACGTATGAGGTAAGGGTTTTTGACCAAGAAACGCAATGTACTACTACTGCCAATATCACCATTACCGTTGCTGCTTGTGCGACAGCTTTAGAAGATGTAGCAGGCTTTGAGCATTATCAGTTGTATAGTGATTTTGTTGGTAATACGCATACTGTTGATTTAGCAGTCAATCAACAAGTACAGCTCAATGTAAAATGGATGGCAGCTAATGGTCAGGTTTTGGGTAGTTTAAGTAATGCCAAGCATTATGGACAAGCTGCTTATGTAGTAGACCTTCAGGAGGAAGCTAGTGGCATCTATTTTATCGCTGTAGAAGTGATAGATACAGATGGGATTAGACATCAATTAGTAGATAAAGTCATCAAGTATTAAGAGTTGGTGGTTTAAAAAATATCTTTTGATTGTATTTTTTTAGCCAAACTTAAAACCAAGCATTTTTAGAAAAAGTATTATATTAAAATACTCATTTAACTAAAGCACCTTCCAAGTAAATTACTTAGAAGGTGCTTTTTGTTTATATGTATGACTTCTTGTTTAATAGTTGATTTAAATATTTAGTTTGTTCTATTTATAGTCAATTATAACAATCAGGAAAGTTTCATTTATTCTACGTTTATCGTTTTATATACTCGATAATTACGTATATTAGCCATCCACTAAACCAAACGTTTTATTGATGAAAATAGACATTCGATTTATTATTGCGCTTGTATTAATTGCTTGTTTATTCACTTTATGGAGCTGTAAAAGACAAAATTCATTAAATAATAGCGGAAAAGAAGCAACAGCTTCTACTAATACAGCGATACAAGAAGTTCAGATTCATAATACAGAAACATCAACAACGCCTAATCATACAGACTTATCCAATACTACAGAGGAAGTAAGTGGGCAAGAATTGGTATTGGTGAATACAGACAAGCCTCAAGTTGAAGAACCTGTAGCGACAAATGAAGAACAACTGGCAGCTCAAACAGATAAAGCTAGTTTACAGGCGTTTATCCACACACAGGAAAAGGAGTTATTTAAAGATATTGATAATTATAATGTGATTGCTGCCAAAAATACGCTTAATGCTTATTTGAAATACATTGAAGAGTATCCTAAAGATAAAGAATACACACCAGTCACCATGTTCAAAGCTTCGGAATTATATCGTTCCCTTAAGCAATTTGAAGCTTCCATTACTATGATGAGCCGTATTACAAAAGAATTTCCCAAGTTTGATAAAGCTCCTGATTGCCAATTTCTAATTGGTTTTACCTACGAAAATAGCCTCAAAGATCTAGCAAAAGCTAAAATGGCTTATGAGGATTTTTTAGAACAATATCCCAAGCACTCCCTTCGAGAAGATGTCGTTTTTTCGCTTAAATTTTTGGGTAAAACGCCAGAGGAGATTATTGAAATGATGAAAGAGTAGCTATTTTTGAGTAACAAAAATGGCTGTAAACAGTATTAAAGTCTGAACTTTGGGTTATTTTGATAGTATTATAATTGGCATTCATCAAGTAATTATTCTATCTTAGCTTAGTTTTTGCTATTATATATTTTACAAAAAAAATAATAATGAAATAGCATCTTTGCTGTAAACAGTTTATATTTATTTTGTATCATGACAAAGTGTGATGTAAAATAAAATATTCAGGTCATTTTCTTAATCATTACCAATCTCATCTTAAAATAATTCGATGACTACAACGCCTAAATTTGAACAAACCTTATTGTCTTCTAGGAAAAAGCATAAAATAGACATCCAGAAATGGGATAATGTATTGCAATTGTATAAGGAAGGGAAATTTGCGGAGTCTATTATCGGTATTTTAGATTATGTTGACCCTAGTTTGGCAAAGGAAAGAGGCAATCAGGATCAGACAAGCTTTTTAATTCCACATGGATCAGCTATTGTGGATATTAGCTTGAAAGATGGCTATTTAACCGTCAATGCTCCTTTTTTGCGTGTACCAGATGGTGGTGCAAGTATTCCTATGTTACGTCAGGTTGCTCAAATTAATTTTACCCCTTTAGATCTCGCTCAAATTAAATTGGGAGATGATTTTTTGTATTTTTTTTACAAAATGCCCCTAGATTTATGTGAACCCTATAAGACTTACGAGTTGTTTAGGGAAATATGCAATTATGCAGATCAATATGATGATGTGTTTATTGATAGTTTTGGAGCTTCATGGGTACAAGAGCCTTCCATAGAACGTTTTGACCAAAGCGAGCTTGATAAAATCTGGAATACAGTACAGGCATTCATTAGTGAAGCACAAGAATACATTAATCATTTTGAGCAGCAGCGTATGCTATTATATGCCTTAGATGTCTTAAGCATTACCCTCAAAAAGATAGAGTTCTATGTTGCACCACAAGGTTTATTGCGAACCAAGAATGAGGAAATGATCAAGTACTTAGAGGCAAATATTCCTTTGAGTAATAAAATATCTAAGGGAAAGAACTTTTTAAAGGAATTGCAAACCTATAATAGAGCAGATTTTGATAAGGATATTTACAAAATTCAAGTATTTATCCCTTACAAATACAATAGCTCGATGGACAATATCAAGGCAAACTTTGAACATGCCTATAAAAATGCTAAGGCAGAGCTAGATAAAGGAGATCACATCGGCTCTTCTTTGACCATCCTTTATGCCTTCTTCAATCTTTTCTATTATAATGATGTTCGAGATAATCTGTCGAAATACGTAACAGAAGTGCTGCTCAAAACAAGTAGTATACCTTGGAAAGAGGCATCTAAAGAACTATTTACAGCTATAGAAGCGATTATGACAGATAAAATACCTACAGAAACAAAGAAAAGAGGGTTTTGGGCCAATTTATTTGGATTTAATGATTAGTCTCCATGTAGGATATTAGCGCACTAATGGTAAAGTAAAGTATTCGTCCATCATCTTCAATGCACTATAAAAATGAATGAACTCAATAGCAATATAGCTAACGCTGTTTTCAAAATTAATACCTCTTCTGGTAGTGGAAGTGGCTTCTATAATAAAGAGCATAATATTATTATTACCAATTATCATGTGATTGCTGGTAATCGGACAGTTGCCTTAGAGGATCAAAACAAGGATCGTTATTTGGCAAATGTTGTTTACAATAATCCAGAAACGGATATTGCTTTTTTAAAACCCTCCGAAAAATTAATAGCTCCTGCCGCCATTCCTATTACCGCAGATACTACCTTAAATGTTAGAGATAAGGTATTTGTCGCAGGTTTTCCATTTGGCTTGCCATTTACCATCACAGAAGGGATCGTCTCTTCTACCAAGCAATTGATGGATGGAAAGAATTTTATTCAGACAGATGCCGCAGTAAATCCAGGAAATAGTGGTGGACCAGTGGTGAATCAGAAGGGAGAATTAGTAGGGGTAACGACCGCTAAATTCACCAATGCGGATAATGTCGGTTTTGCTATTCCTAAAGAGGTGGTTGTAGAAGAATTGGAAGCCTTAGCGCAGAATAAGGAGAATAAGTTTTCGATTAAATGTAATTCTTGTGCTACTTTGATTTATGAGAAAACGAAATACTGCTACAATTGTGGGGCAAATATCCATGAGGCAGTATTTGAACAAAAGGAGTTGAGTCCTTTGGCAGTTTTTGTAGAGGAAGCGATTAGCGAATTAGGCATGAACCCCATTCTTGCCCGTTCTGGCATTGATTACTGGGTTTTCCATCAAGGCAGTTCGCTTATTCGGATCTTTGTTTATAAACGAGACTATTTATACGCCACTTCTCCACTTAATGTATTGCCTAAAAGTAACCTAAAGGAATTATATACTTATTTGCTACAAGATAAAGTACAGCCCTATTATTTAGGGATCAATGACAATATGATTTACTTATCTTATCGCATCCACATTTCTGATATTTTTACCAAGCATCGAGAACGAATCCAAAAAAATATCACCAATATGCCACTCAAGGCAGATGACATGGATGATTTCTTTGTTAATGAGTACAATTGTGAAATGACGAATTATTCAAAGATAGAAGGGAATGTGAAATAAGTGATCAGTTAAAAATAGTGTATAGTGATGGATTAGAAATAAAGTCAGCCGAAATAGACTTTCAATTATTTAGCCTAAGACAAGGCGCAAAAATAGATCATACATGGAATGTATGTGATATTTTTGCAACGTAGTATTAGGTTAAATAATAAAGGATATGGCTGAATTTATTTCTGTTCCATCACATAGAGGCTAATGGTCAATCAACTTTTTTAGATTACTTAAAATAGTCTTGCAACTTATACTACTGATTATGTACTATAAGCATATGAGCCGTCATGCCTTTTTTTTAGGAAGAATATTCCTTTTTGGACTAATACTGTTGAGTATAATTGCCACAACTTATGCCCAAAATGGTGAAGAAGAGCTATTTTGGGTAAAAGGGGTGGTGAAAGATACACTTACCCAAACACCCCTAGCAGGTGCTCATTTATTAAGACAAAATGGAGAAGGAGTTACCACAGATCAAAATGGACAATTCCAAATAAAAATAAGCTCCAACGAGGACTTACTCATTACCTACCTTGCTTACCTCAATAAACGTACAGACAAACTCATTCAAGATAGCATTCCGAATGGGCTCCTAGAAGTATACTTACAAAAAGATACCATTACTTTAGGGGTAGTAGAAATCAACCCTTGGCCGATACAAGAAGATTTCAAGCCAGCCTTTTTATCCTTAGACACCGCCCGAAATCTTCCCAAACAGCCAATAAGACCACCTGGAGTAGCCTATAAACCTGGAAAACTAACACCACCTCCTGCAACTGTCCTCAATCCACTTTCTTATGTATATGAACGCTTCGGCAAAGAAGCCCGACGAAAAAGAAAAATGGATAAATACAGAAAAAAGCTACACTTGAAGTAGTGGTCTTATATTAATAGTCTCTTGTAAAGACATATTTCAATACGTCTCGACAATAATGAATACTCGATACTCAATAGAGTCCTGATGATCTATAAGCTCTCCTTCTCAATACAACACCACCTTATCCTGATACAACACCCCATCCGAACCAGTCACCACCACATAAAACAAGCCCTTGCCCTCATACTCAATACTTGTTTCCGACTGACTAATCCTCCGTTCCAATAATAACCGCCCTTTCGCATCATACAAATGCAAAATAGCTTGGTCAATCTCATCTGGCTTACTCACTAAAAATCGACCATCACTCGAAGGATTAGGATATAAACTCATTGATAATCGAATTTCATCCTCTAGTCCTGTGTCTATATAATCCGCATTATGCAAACGAAGGATCAAATCATCATTCTCACAAGGCACCCCATAACGATCCCGATTACTCACCGAAATATACACACTACCATCAGGCGCAATACAAAGGTCTCGCAATCGCCCCATTTGTTGATTGGTAAACAAACAAGGATCATCCGCATTTCCGACATCCTCAAAATAATACTTCTGATCTATAATGCTTAATCCATCTTCACTAAGTGGCAAATGAACCAATTGCTTCGCTTTAAGTGTCACCAATAATAAAGAATGCTGCCATTCTGGGATAGCAGGGTGATTGTAATAATCTAAACCAGCAACTGCCAAAGTAGGAGTCCAGGCAGCTAAAGGAGGAATCACATCATTTTCTGCACAAAAACTTTCTTCTAAAACATTATCACAAAAACCTTCTACATCTGGCCAGCCATAATTTTTACCTGCCTCAATAATATTCACCTCATCATCATTTCTCGGTCCATGTTCAGAACTATACACAATTTCATCAACAATGACTAAACCCTGTGGATTCCGATGCCCCCAACTATACACCAAGCTATTCGGAAAAGGATTATCACTTGGAATACTTCCATCATCATTCATCCGCAAGATTTTTCCTGATAAGGAAGCCGTATCTTGTGCCGCAGGTTTATCCTGAGCATCCCCCGTTGTCATCAACAAAGTCCCATCCGCAAGAAAAGCTAGACGAGAGCCATCATGAGTCGTATTACCAGGAATATTTTCTAGTAGTACTTGATCAAAGCTCAAATTGCTCCCATCATAACTTAACCGCACCAGTTTTTCTTTGAAAGCACCACTATCCATATAATTGTAAACAGCATAAACATAAGGCGTTTCTGGAAATTGAGGATGCAAGGCTAGACCTAGTAAGCCCGATTCCCAAACCTGTACCACATCATCAAAAACATACAATTCCTGCTTTTCTCCTGTTTCAGGATTCATTCTGCTGATAATGCCATCCCGTTCCGTCATCCAAATGTGGTCATCTGGTCCCCATATCAGTTCCCAAGGCACTTTTAATTGATTAGCAATCGTAGTAACGGTCACTTCCGTACTATCCAATTGCAGACTTATTTGAGCGTACATTGGACTAAGGTAAAATAGTCCAATCAATAGTGTGATGACTTTTTTCATGCTGGTAAGGTTGATTTTAGAATGGATAATATTTTTTGGGAAATAATATAGCATGGCGGGATATAACAATTTAAAGAACAAATCCACCATTTTAGAAATGACTTATAAGGTAGATTTAGATTTATTTTTAATCCATCACTTATCAAAAACTAATTAGCTTTCTGTAACTTTGCAAGCATTCAGGAATAAATGAAAAATAAGTTTGTCCATTGTGCAATCAAAATGATACAATTATTTTTTAACTATTCTTTAAAATACAAAACCATACACAAAAACCCAATCAATTATGATACGCATCTTATTTTTATTAGCAATTAGTTGTTTATTAGCTTGTGGCAATGAAGAAGGCAGTACAAGCAATAATGGAAATACAACAACTAAAAAAACAAACAGTTCTGTACCCCATCCAAGTACAGGTAAAACTAAGGCAGATAAAGATGCTTTAGTGAAGAAAAAAATGGAAAGCTATGCTGATGATGTCTTTGTACATCGAGCCATTCGATCAGCAGAGATGTATTGCAAGTGTAAGACACAAAAAACACCAGATGATGTTGCACAATGTCAAAAATTGGCAATGAAAACGCATGAAACTAGAATGCAAAAATTTCCAGAAAGCAAGGCAGAAGTTTATAATAAGACTTATCAGGAGGAGATTAAGCGATGTAAGTGAGCTGGAAAGGGGCATAGTGGTAAAATATTTGTTAGGTTTTATCACTATGTGTTGCATAACAATTTTAATATTAACAATATTTGCTCAATTAATCTTTTTTACTTATGGAAAAAAGATTATCTTCGTAAGATATAACTTTTAGTGTTTTAGCGTCCCACAACTATATTCACTTTGGGAGCAATTATTATTACCTGTTTAACTCGTTATTACCATGTCTACTTTTGCCACCAAAACAAAACAGAGAAAGGATAAAAAAAAGAATCCATTCTTTCAGCCATTAGAAGGGATTGGGACTTTTTTTGATTCACGTCAAGATAAACCAAAGCCATTTTTCGCTCCTGCGAGTGGTGGTGGAACAATGGAATCCTTCATTCCTCCTGCAAAGGATAATCCTATCTTTAATAAGTTAAAGAAAAAGGCAGCAACCAATAAGCAAAAAATCAATACCTTTTTTCAAGGTGGAGCAGATAAGTTAAAAGCCAAACTACAAAATGGTCTTGGAAAAGGTATAGGTGATCTTGTAGATAAAAAGGAATCTGATAGAGCAAAAAAAGGACGTGGGCCAAAAGATGCGCTGGATAAAGTTAAAAATCTAGTAGATAAAACAAAATCGACTAAGCAAAAGGTAAGTAATTTCCTAGATAAGCAAAAAGATAAATTAACCTCCCTTGCTGATCCACAAGCAGAACAATTACCAGAACAAGAAGGGGAAAGAGAAGATGGACAACAAAAAGGAACAAAAAAGAAGGAGCATAATATTCTTCAACAACCACAATCCACAGGTATTACCGATCAATCTGCTGATGCTGGCCAACAAGCTATGCCTGCCCCTAGTGTAGATCATCAACAAGAGGGAACAACTGAAGAGAAAGAGGATCAAGAAACACAGCAAGAACAGGAGCAAAATAAAGACTTGGCAGATCAAGAAGATCAGCCGCAAGATAATGGCGAGCAAGGAGATGAAGGCAATCAGGATGAAGGGGAAGATGCTACAAAAGATAGTGATAAAGGAGATAAAAAGGAAAAAGGAGCAGAAAAGAAAGCAATACAAGAAGGCGATAATGCACAAGAACAAACTGGTGAAGGTGATAAGGCAGGATTAGCTGAAAGTAAGGAAACTTCACCTGCAACTAAGGATGCGAAACAAGAAGGACAAGCCGCCAAGAAGGAAACCAAAGAACACATTGCCCAAAAAATGGCTGGATTGGCTGGTAAGGGACAGAAAGGGAAGGCTAATGGAGATACTCCAGCTTTAGGGGACTTTGGAACAGGTAAAGAACCTCCTATTTTTGCCGTTGCTGGAGAACTCATTGACAAATTTCCACCAGAGAATGTTATAGGACAAGCAGACGGTGGTCGTTATTATGTCAATATCAAAGATCCAGAGATATTAACCAAGCTAGATAAATTCATGCAGAAGCAATTTGCAAAGGGACAGCCTATGCAAATGAAAGCAGCAGGCCCGCCAATGGAAACCATGATGCCCATTTCGCCTGTTGATGCTTCAGTAGCTACGGGTGTTTTCAATAATCGTCGTACACAGTCCAAGGGCTTGGTGACAGAATTTCTTAGTAAAGCCAAT
>JAHDFT010000112.1 GCA_020628015.1 Bacteroidota bacterium | reverse complement strand
TTTTGTGTAGGATTTTTGAAATATTTTGCCGTTAAGAAATCCATACAGTCTTGATTTTTGTTTCTTTTGATCAAGCAAAAGAAAATTAAGTAGTGATCAAGGGAAAAAATAAATGATATGGAGTCAAATCTATTTTTGTCTAGTATTTTTTTAGAGAAAAAACCACACATACTATAATGCAAAAAGCTTGGAAATTACTAGTAATTTCCAAGCTTTTTGCATTATAATAACAGAGTAATAAAAATCAAAACACCAAGGCCACCTTCCCCGTCGTCCGTCTATTTTCAATATCCTCATGCGCCTTCACCACATCCTCAAAAGCATAAGCACTCGTCTTCACTTTAAGCTCCCTACTCGCCAACATATCCAACAATTTAGGTAAACCATCTTGCACAATCTCAGGCATATCTTCATAAAGTGTATACCCTTTAATACGAAGGCTATTTCCAATCAAAGCATTACTAGGAATCATCGCAGGCTGCCCACTTGCCGTTCCAAAAACAATCATCTGTCCACCACTTGCCAAAGCTCTGAGGCTATCCTGTCCGATCTGTCCACCAACCATTTCCAAGACAACATCTACACCATGATTGCCACTCAAATCATAAATTTGCTGCACCCAATCATCATTGACATAATCTAGGGAAGCATGAGCACCCAATTCGGTAATAAACATCCTTTTAGCCTCCGTACTAGCAGTAGAAAAAATAACCGCATCAGCCGCATAAGCCAATTGAATCGCCAAAGAACCCACTCCACCAGCACCAGCATGAATCAACACCCGATCACCTGGTTTGATCTTAGCCGCATTATGTAATAATCCATAAGCGGTCAAACCCTGTATCATAAGGGCGGTCACTGCCGCAGGGTCAACACCTTCAGGAATAGGAATAGCACTAGCAGCAGGGGCAACAACAAATTCAGAATAAGCACCAAAATTACTCAATAAAACACCCACACGATCTCCCTCCTTAAAAGATACGCCAGCACCAACCTTCGCCACTCTCCCAACCACTTCTGAACCTAGTACAAAAGGAAGTTTTCCAGACATAGGGTAAGTACCCTTACGCTGCATAATGTCCATGAAATTGATCCCTACAGCTTCCGTCTGAATCAATATTTCTCCTGCTTGAGGCTCTGGTGTAGCGACCTCTTTAATAGCTAAAACACTAGCAGGCCCATGTTGATCGAATTGTATTTGTTTCATATTATTGATTTAGTATCCGATAATGGTTTTACGATTCCTCATTAAAAAACACCTTATAAAAAAACATCTTCTTCTCCTCATCATAACCCTTCTCAATATGCTGCTCCACCACATCAGGATCTTCTTTCGTACTAATTTTAATATCAATATTCGTATCCAACTGAATCAAACTCTTAAAACGTCTTTTCATGGTCTTGACTGCTGGCTGAGAAATCTTAAAATCAGCACCAGTCATATAACCACTAGTAGACTCATAATTCTCCTTAAAAGCCTTGAATGCATCAATCTTCTTCGGTTCAACAATCACCTCCGTCGCAAAATCCTCTATATCAAATTGCTCATGATCAGAAAAATAGTTGATCGACTTATTCAAAAATAAAACCTGTTCTTTGCGATCCCCTTCTTCTACAAAAGTATCCTCACAAAACTCATAACACATATCCAAATAAGTCTCCGTATTAAAGGAATTATCTTGTATGCGAATAACATTGAGAAAATCATTCTCCCAAGCAATCATTTCATGCTCCTTTTTACTCGTCTTATCAATCATCAACATCCGATAACCTGTCTCCTTTTCCGTATTAAAAATAATACAACCCTTATCCAGCTTTTTGATATTAATACCAGAAGTAAAAGTCATTTCTCCATCTGTATACAAGAAAACCTGTTTATTTTCTGCTTTAAAAATACCAATAGCATCCATCACTTCATCTTCCAAAACACAGTCAGCAAAATAGGTAACGAACAAATCCCCATTCTTAACCCCTGCATTATTTGAGGCATCATACATCACCTGAGCCATCTTGCAAGCTTCCTCAAAATGCTGTTTTCGATCCTCAAATATCGTCGCACAGGATTGATAAAGCAGATTATTTTCCACCCCTTCTTCATGAAAAAAACGGAAAAAACTATCCGTTTTAAAAGGAGATAAACAATAGTCTAAAAAAATCTGTCGAAAGGCTTCATCACTAATGGGGTAATAATCATTAGGCATTTGTATACCTTCAGCTCGTGCTTTATTGCCCACTTTGAAATATACTAATGATTTGAAGGTTAATTGGCTAAAATCAATCATATTGTCTTGGTTTTATCGTCTTTTGGGAATGCAAAAGTACGCTTTTTGACCATTTCTTTTTTAATTTTGTGGTAATTCCAAATAAAAAAATATGAAAAGATCAGTACAATACATGACTTATCTGCTGCTAGTGGTTTATATGACTTTATTTACTGCTTGTTTGGTAGATTTGCGTCCTAGTTTGGTAAAAGATGCTCCGTCAACAACAGAGGCGAATGTAGCAAAAGGGCGAGCAATATTAAGTCAATCAGCCAAGGCTCATGGTATAGAGGCGTATCAAGAAAAAGAAAATATAGAAATCATCTTGCGAGATGAATGGGCAAAGGGCATTAAAAGTGCTGCCATGCCTTGGTATAAAAATAAGGAGCAAGTCATTTTGCAATATTTAATTGGTACAAATGATAGTCGCTTGCTATTTCAAGAAGGAAAGGCAAAGGGGAATACATGGGGCATTCAAAATTGGGCAACTTATACCCAAGAAGCTAATGAAACGCCTATTTTTAAACAAAAAAATAAGCTCAAATTCTGGCTACCAACCATCCAATATTTTATGGAAATGCCTTTTGCCATCCAGACTGCGGAATTGGTGACCTATGCTGGTGAAGAAAGCTTGAATGGACAAAAATATGACCTCGTTTTTGCCTCTTGGGGAAAATTAGAACCACAACGCAAAACAGATCAATACTTACTATGGATCAATCAAGAAACACATTTACTAGATTATGCTCAATATACCATCCGAGATATGGCAGGCTTCCTAAAAGGAGCAATGAAATTTGAAGATTTTAGGGAAATTGATGGGGTAAAAATCGCTTTCAAGCAGACGGCTGGAAATGTTCCTGATATGAAAAACTTCTTGCATCAATATGTCATCGAGGATTTGAAATTCAATGTAGCAGTGGAGCAAGCGGATTTTTATCCTGATATAGAAAGAGTTTATCAAAAATAAAAAAAACTGGAATGACCAAAACCTTCCGCACCATCATCCCCATACCAAGTTACCCCTTCACAATCAATCATCAAAGCCCCATATTGATGCTAGGTTCTTGCTTTGTGGAGCATATGGGCGACAAATTACATCGCTATCAATTTCCTATTCAACGAAATCCATTCGGTATCATTTACAATCCAGCTTCCCTTGCCCAATGCATCACCCGATTAAGCCAACATCAGCCATATACCATCAATGATTTACAAAAACACAAAGAATTATACTTCAGCTTCGATCACCACAGTCATTTTTCCCATACCAATCCACAAATCTGCTTGGAAAGAAGCAATACAGCATTGGAAAAAGCCCATCATTTTTTGAAGGAAGTCAAATTGGTGGTGATTACTTTGGGAACTGCTTGGGTCTACGCCCATAAAGAGGAGGGTAGAGTCGTAGCCAATTGCCATAAAATTCCAGCTCGACAATTCCATAAATATCGTTTATCCTTAGCAGATTGTCAGCACTATTTAAATCAAATTCGGGAGGAAATCAAAGCCCTACAGGAGGATTGTCAATTCCTATTTACGGTAAGTCCAGTTCGTCATTGGAAAGATGGAGCCATTGCGAACCAAATAAGCAAGTCCACGCTTCTACTAGCCGTAGCCGATCTAGTAGACGAATATTCCGACTGTCACTACTTCCCAGCCTATGAAATCATGATGGATGAGCTTAGAGATTACCGCTTCTACGACAAAGATCTACTCCATCCTAATGAGCAAGCCATTGACTATATTTGGCAACAATTCCAAGAAGCCATAATTGATTCCAATAGCCAAGCCCTCATTCCTCGAATCGAAAAGATTAAAACTGCTTTCGCCCATCGACCTTTACATCCAGAAACAATTGCTTTTCGGCAATTTTGTCAAGCAAGTTTGAAGCAAATTCGGGAATTGGAAAGGGCGTTTGATTTTTTGGAGTTTGGAGAAGAACGAGGTTATTTTGAGCATAATATTTAATAAGTCCACAAAAACTGCTCAAACTCAAACATTTTCCGCTTCACCTCCTCCGAACGCATAATCGCCTCTCGATTCAAGCCATGCGTATTGGTAAAAGGCAAATCTCGAACATTACTCTCCTTATAAATATGACTCTGAAACAAACGCAATTCAAAAATTTCATCCCAAGCCAGCGGCATGCTTGGACTATAAGGATTAACAGTAGTATAATCCATTAATTTTTCTCGGAGTGGTGGGTAATAGATCCAGCAAATCGGGTGTTCTCCAATTAAAGTTCCATCATCCGCCCAGATTTCCCGAATAGGCGCAATGGCGAGTATGCGAACAATAAGACGGCTGTATTTAGAGTCAAATACCCAATCTTCCTTGATCTTATATTTCGTCACCTTCTGCCAATCAAAATCATTACGTACCACTTTTTGTACCTCTTTCATTGTAATTGGGTCCATCACCAATATCGTATCCTGTACATGCAATAAATCTTCAATATCCTGATAACTTAAAGGCATGGTAAAATCATCATCAGCAAAAGCCTTTATGTCCTTATTCTTTCGCATGACATCGATCAATACCTCAAACAAAGGCTGATAAGGGTTGGCAAAATGCACATTAAAAGGATCATTAACATAAATAGATCGCCACAAACGCTTTTCCCACATCACATCAGCCTCCCGAATCTGTACCCAATTCATAGGAATACGTTCTTGCCTTTGACTCAGTTTATTTTCATAAAGGCGTAGTGTTTCCATTCCATAAGCATCATCTTCGGCAGGGGAATCAAATGTAGATTGACCACCTACTTGAGCTGATGCATCACTAGAATGACCCAGAATAAACAGGGCTATAACAAAGAGTAAATGGATAAAAGAATGTGCTACTTTAGACATAATAGGACAATGAATGACTATACAAATAGAATAAGGATAAGGTAAAATGTAGCACTACTACTATAGGCAGGAAATTGAAATGAAAAGTTGATATAAAAAAGCGAATTAACCAATTAACCGAAATTAATTGACCAATTCGCAGCAAATTTATGATCTAATAATTAATTGAACTCATTTGTATCTGTATTAATGATACAAAAAATCGTTTGATATAGTTTAGTAAGACCAAAGATTTTGCTCAAAATTGAAAATCTGATCTTTAACACGCTCAGACTCCAATAAGGCATCTCTACCTTGTGCATAATCAATGATTCTACGATCTTGTAAGTTAGACTCTTTCATGATATAACTCGCAAAATAACGCATCTCCAATAAATCTTCCCAACTCATACGTTGAGCATCATTCCCATTATTGAAAACTTCATAGTTCACCAAATGATCTCTAAAAGTAGGGTAGTAAGCATAGAATAACGGATATACCCCAAGGAAATTACCATAATCATCATACTTATCTAAGATAGGAGCAATCGCAATGATACGAACAATCATACGAGAAGATTCCTCATCAAATACCCAATCCTCTTTAACCCTGAATTTCTTTACATCCATCCAGTTGAAGTCATTACGAATAATCTTACGAAATTCTTTCTCTGTAACTGGATCAGTTACCAAAATCGTATCAATAGAATTCAACTGCTTATCTAATTCATCAAGTGTTACTCTTTCCGTAAAAGCATCTGTCATAAAGATTTCTGCTTGATCTGGATTTTTCTTGATAATGTCCAAAAGTACCTCAATCAAAGGCTTTTTAGGATAAGCAAATACTTGATTCATCTTTTGATCAGTATCAATTACTCGCCAAACACGCTTTTGCCAGAAAATATCAGCTTCTCTAAGGTGGTCATACTTCAATACTTGACGCTCTTTAGATAAATTTTTCTCATAGATACCATCATTAACTAAAGCTTCTTTATTTTGATCTTCACCAGCTCCTTTTGTTTCGTCAATAATTGGTGGAAGGTCATCTTCTCCGAGACCACCGCCTCCACCTCCACCTCCGCCGCCACCACTATTGGCAGTATCTTCAGCGTCGTATGGATTTTGATTTTGTGAATCGTTATCAGCATTACCACCTGCTGGTGCTGGGTCACTATCGTAAGGATTATCATAAGGGTTCGCTTCTGCATCATCTGCTGATTCACTAGCAGGTGCTGGTGCAGGCTGAGGAGCAGGCTCTGGAATCGTTTTTACAGGATCAGGCCGTTTTGGTGTATTATCTGTTGATGGAGCAGGCTCAACACGAGGAGTTGGCTGAGGGGCTGGTTGAGGAGTAGGGGCAGGTTGTGGTGCTGGTGCTGGTGTAGGAGCAGGTTCTGGTTCTGGTTCTGGATCTGCATATGGATTATCTCCATATGGATTATCTCCCTCTGGCTCCAAATCGAATGGGTTTGCCCAAGGATCATCCCCGTCACTTTGAGCCATAGCTGGTTGAAAACCAACCAAAACCATCGCCAACAATGCCAAAATAGCGATCAACGATCTCATATGTTTTAACTTTTTATGTTCGATAATTGATTTATACAATAGAGCAGGCAACGTGATACAGTCTATAACAGTACGGTATAGATTGGTTGTTGACCTTTGCTTTAATACTAACGCCAATTACTTTTTTATAGTATACAAAGGTAAAAAAATACTTGCGTAGTCTAGTGATGAGCAAGTAAAAATGAGCAATTTATTATTCATTTTTACTGTTCCTAAAGAAGATGGAACCAAATTAGAACACATTGGTACAGATATAAAAATAGCATACAAATTAAACTGAAGGAAAGATTAGAAGCTGATAAGACATCAGTTGAAATCAATACGATCAGAGCAATCAGTATGCTAATTTTTTAAGATACGATTATAATATTTAATAATCTATAGGAGAGGATTAACGCTTGCCTGCGCCCATTGACATAGCAGAAAGCATATTTCCATATACATTGTTCAAAGAAGATAAGTTTTTAGACAATTGTGCCATTTGTACTTTATATCTCTTTGTGTCCTCCACAGAATCACTAATGTTGTTCATCGCAACAGACATATTGTTGTGGAATTTGTTCAAAGCTTTGATGTGGTTATTGGCATCTTTCAATTCCAATTCATAAACCGCATTCAATTTCGCCAAGTTACCCGTAGCTGCTGCTACTTGCTGTTGGTATTTCTTATTGCTATCAGATGCAGCCTCTAAGTCTTTAGCTACATTGGCAGCATTTCTATAAGCCACTTTTACTTGAGATAAAGCCTGAGCAGCTTCTTTTGCTTGCTTAGAAAATTCACTAGTAGCTCCAGTAGTACTCGTTACAGAACTTAATCTAGAAAGATTATCTCCTAAAGAGTTAAGGTGCGTACCCAAACGACCAATTAAGTCTTTATTAACACCCGCTTTAGCCAAAGCAGTATCCAATTGTTGAGTAGTACCTGCACCCATAGTTGAAAAACCTGCCGCAGACATCGGTTGCATTTTCGCACTAATATTGTCCAAACCAGGGAACATCTTTTCCCAGTAGTAGTCCTTATGTGGAGGGATAATCGCTTGAATCGCAAAAATCAAGGCTTCCCCGATCATCGCAAAAGTTAAGATCTCATTCGCATACGGCCAGTGCATAATTTTGAATAATGCACCAATAATAATGAAAGCCGCACCAAGACCAATTAAAAGATTCTTTAGATATTTAAACCAATTGGTTTCATAGAAAGCTGCCATAACAGATTTACTTATATTAGATTATGATGAAATTTTTTTTTGTTAAGTAACAAGCAAAAAATAAATTAGGCATGTTTGTTCGGTTAATTTGTGGCTAGACAAGGCAAAAAACGTAGGCGATGCGAGCATCGTCGAGGCTTTTTAACGAAGTATAGCAGCAAATTAAACAACAAGATGTCGGTTTATTTTTTAGCTGTTACTAAGTAATAGAAGCAAAACGGTTTGAAACAATTTTTCTTACTATTACAGTTCTGTTAAATTAAATCAACATGTGTTGACAAATCTAACAAGGATCAGATCAAAACTTTAGTTCTTCATGTGTACAATATGATCTATGTATGCTATTTAGACCAACTGATTTGCACTAACATTAATTAATGCTACTAGTTTAGTCAATTAGTGTGATAGAAAGGTCGTAATACAAGAAGAGTGGTTAATGATATGAAATAGGAATATACAATAAGTAGTTAAATAAACATGTTTACTTTGCTGAGTGCTACACTTTGTAGTTATGCTTCATATCAAAATTTAAAATTATTAGAGAGAAGAAGTAATGGCATTATAGTGATTGAATCCATTAAAACCCTATGATCTAAAACTCTGCCAATTCAATAATATTGGTATAGAAAAAGAAGTGATTTCAGAAAAAAAGTATAGATTAATGAGGGCTAATAATCGTAAAAATGCTTTTTTCAATAGAATAAGGAACTAGTGAAAAATAAGTTTACAGTTTTGATTAGGGAAATTTGACACTAGACGAGGCAAAAAACGTAGGCAATGCAGGGCATTGGCGAGGCTTTTTAACGAAGTATAGGGGCAAATTTACCAATCAAAATAAAATTTATTTTTTTACTGTTCCTAAGCATCAAAGAACAAACATAGTTATCATTACTAAGGACTAATTATTTTTCAATAGTAACTTAAACTATGAAAATTATTGTAGTTGTTCTGATTAGAAGTATCCATTATTTTGGATACTGTTTAGTTTTTGATTATAGCTATTACAAGTATGATAATCCCCAAAATTGAGATCTCATTCGCATACGGCCAGTGCATAATTTTGAGTAATATACCAATAACAATGAAAGCCGCACTAAGAATAGCTAAAAGAATCTTTAAGAATTTAGGAAATGAACTCATGGGAAATTATCCTAATAGATTTATTTATATCAAAGTAGGATGCTTTCTAGGAGCAAGTGAAAAATAAAGGTACAATTTTGTCTAGTAATAAGTGGAAAATTAATCCTTCAAAATTATACCTCTACTTTTAATTGTTCTTCCTAGTAATTTCTTCCTAATTGGCTGATTACACAACGGAAACCAATATAAGACTTAGAAGTATCTTGGAATTCCCAGTGACGAGTTCCTGTTTGGATATAGTAAGCAATATCTTTCCAAGAACCACCACGAATTACCTTACGCTTCATTGTTTCTGCATCTTCTTGTTTAGCATCGTAGCGAATATCTGGGTTCATATCATGATCGTAAGAATAAGCCCCCTCGTTGAATGCTGTAGAAGTCCATTCGGCAACATTACCCGCCATATCATACAATCCATATTGATTCGGATGGTAAGAAGCTACTTTCACAGTATAAAAACCACCATCCTCAGAATAGTTACCTCTACCTGGTTTGAAGTTGGCCAATACACAACCTTGTGAATTTCTTACATAAGGTCCACCCCAAGGATATGGAGCATGTTCTAAACCACCTCTTGCAGCATACTCCCACTCACTTTCAAATGGTAAACGGAAGTACTCACCATATGTCTGACCTGTTTCTTGGCTATAATCCATCCATAATTGAGAACGCCAGTCACAGAATGCATTTGCCTGCACCCAACTTACCCCAACTACTGGATAATCATCAAAAGCAGGATGTGAGAAGTAGTTACGAGTCATTGGCTCATTGTAAGAGTAAGAGAAGTCATGAATCCAACATAAAGTATCAGGATAGACATTCACTTGTTGTTCCTTGATAAAAGAGCTACGTGCATCTCTACGACCAGACTTACTAGACGCTGCTTTCCAGTCATACCATTGACGGGTATACAATAATTTACTAGCATCTAGTTCTCGCCTTCCCCAGAATTTGTCATCCCCTTCATAAAATAACTCTCCTAACTGCTCTGCATCTTCAGAATCGGTTTCCCAATCAATATCATAAGTCCAGTCAATTTTGCGATTACCTAGGTCATCTTCTTCATAATGATCCAATAGTACATGAGCGATAGAATCTCTTACATAATTGATAAACTGACGGTACTCATTATTGGTGATTTCTGTATCATCCATCCAGAAACCTTGAATATCTTTTGCTTTGCTTCTTTGAACCAATGCACTATTGATGTCTTGATCACTTGGTCCCATATGAAATCTACCAGAGCTAATATAAACCATCCCAAAAGGATTGATTCCATCCCACTTAGGGCGTTCTGCTACGCCTCTCAAATATCCATCAGATACAGAAGAGGATTTACCACAACTGAACATCGCAGCAATAACAAGCAGGAAATATAAGCTGATCACTAATTTTTTCATAGGAATAAACGTTTTTACGTTTTTATGTTTACGAACTATTTTTTATATTAATATTAATCACCTTGCGTAAACTTTTGCCAAAATCTTTGCAAAGTTACGCTTTTATATGACTTATACAAGAAACAGACAAAATTTAAGCCATACCTTTAGCATTGTCTGAAACGTCCTGTAATCTAAGTTTTTCGATTAAAAAAATAATCGTGTTTAAACGAGTTTAAAGATAAGATGATTATTGTTTAACATATTGAAAATAAGGCAATAACTTTTATAAATCTCTAGGATTATACCTTGCTTTGCCTTCTTTAGAGGGCAATAGGTTTTGAAATTTGTAACGTATACTCAATTCATGTGAACCACTATTTACCGCTCCTAATGCCGACAAACTAATGTCATAAGAATAGGACAACATCAGATAATTGGTAACATGCATTCCAGCGACAAGCGATACAGCATCAAAAGAATTACCCGACCAACCTCGCCAACCAATACCACCAATATAAATCTCATTAAAAAGTCCAAGAACTAAACCATCTAACTGGTGCTGTACCAAATCAGACTTTAACAATAACGAAGGGGTGAGCATTATAGTATTTGACAATGAAAAATCATACGAAATATGTGCATGAAAATTTCTTTTTAATTGCCATTCTTGCCCTACAGCTACTTCATCACTAAAGACCATACTTGGCTCCAGAAGATGAAAAGCTGCCAAACCTGCACGCATTTTTAGGCTATTAAAATAAAGACCTAGACCAAAATCAGGAGTCACACCATTTGACAATACATTAGCCAATAAATTATCCTGATGATCAATGCCGCCATTATAAATGCCATCTGGTGTTACTAATTCATCACCTCGTAAACCACCTTGAATCACACCGCCTTGTAATCCAATCGACAACTTTTTACCTGTTCCGATTTTAAAACTATAGGCATAAGTCAAAAAGGCACTACTCATTCGATTGGCTCCAAGTATGTCATTATGGATGGTGATGCCTAAACCGCTCTTTAATAATGGAATAGGTAATTGGAAACCTAGAGCTTGTGAGAAAGGTGCACCTTGTATTCCAATCCATTGCCCTCGTCCCCCTACTTCTAACAATACATCATCTGAGATGCCAGCATAAGCGGGATTATGCAAAAGTTGATTGAATACAAATTGAGTATATTGTGGGGACTGTTGTGCATGAACTTTCTGAGTAGTCAGTAATACTGACAACAAGCAGAGGAGGAGTATGAATGTGCCGTTTTTCATTGAAAAAATTTAATCTGCTCCACATAAAAGGCACAAAATCAGATGAAAATGACCTTTTTCTGCTAAGTACTCACTTTTTTTATCGTTTCATGCAACCTAATACAAAAACGGAGCATCCGTCAATTTATTTTTTTACACACAAAAAAATATTTATAATTGATTAAAAGACGCAAAATTAATAGTGAAGTAACGGGTGTGGAACATTGATATAATTTGGTTTTGGAAGATTTTTATCAAAATGCATAACCACTAAAAAACAATCGCTTCGCTCCATTCAAACCACATTTTTGATATTGATGATAGGCTTTTGCCGCTTCAAGGTGAATTTTTTTGGCGGATTGTTGCTGTAACCAATGATTAACAATTCCCTCTAAAACATAAGCCTCTGGAGCCATAAATTGCGTGGTCATCACCAAAGGATAAGCCTTTGTTTTTAACAATTGATCGGTAAAATAGTTTTTAGAAACACAGGCGATAACCGCAGCATCCCTAGCCACTCCATCAGCATTTAAAGGAGCGGAAACCGATACGTCCATCAAACCATTATGACCATTAAAGACAACTAGATCTGCATGACCGTTGGCTGTAATTAAGGTCTCATCAAGGTAAATGTCTGCTTGAGGACTGCCACTAGCGGTAGTGAAGAAATCTTGTAAACAGGCTTTCATTTGGCTACCATCATAGGCATCTGCAATGAGGTAAACCGATGGATTGCCAACATGTTCAAAAATCACCCGTTCCAGAATAGCTTTATTATTTGGACGTTCCGAAGCCTTTAATTTCCATTGTTTGGCCCGCTTGAAATAGGTCTTTAGCCCATACATTGCGCCCCAATACAAATTACTAGAGGGATTTTGACCATTTCCCAAAGCCTTAGAAACAGGTACAATACCTTGATATTCATTATCACATAAAGGTACAAAAACACGAACGATTAAGGCTTCCTTATTTTGCACTTTTTCCGCAATACGTTGAAGAATAACCGACCGATCAATTGGAGCCGTAGCTGGAGCTGATTTGACTATTATTTCTTCTTTTTCCAATGTTTCTGCTGTTGTATTTAACGGTTTTTCTGCGATAAGGGTAGCCTGACTAGAATCTGGTGATGGATTATGCTCATTCCTATTTGTTGATGATGACCAACAAGCATTAAACAAGATAAAGCATAAACTCAATAAATAGCAATATTTGAATGAATAAAACATAGTAAAAAAGATTTTGTCCAAATACGGACGATTTGATTTATATTAGACAACAGATCGTTTGAGGACTCCGTTTAACCCAAAACAATATTTTTTAATGATCTCCTAGAGGTCAAAATATTTATAATGATGATAATGACAAAACCAAAATCAGTAATACACCATTTTTTCCTCC
>JAHDFT010000111.1:11131-13133 GCA_020628015.1 Bacteroidota bacterium | reverse complement strand
AAAAGTAATTGTGACCTTTTTTGTCCAAATTTAAAAATTATACTCATGGAGATAAAGTTAATCACAACCTTATGGCTCTTTTTCCTACATCTACACTTAATTGCACAAGAAAAAAAAGATATGAACAATCTTATTTTGGAAGATATTCCTTCACTTGAAAATGAATTGACAGAACGATTACCCCAGTATCAAAACTCTCGTTTTGCCAGTTTTGTTGATTGGTTACCAGAAGAAAAAGGTATTTTGATTGCTACTCGTTTTGGGAATACCACTCAATTACATTCGGTTAATGCTCCTCTTGCAGCCCGTCAGCAAGTCACCTTTTTCCAAGAACCAGTATCTAATGCAGCTGTTGCTAGACATGCTGATTATAATGGTTTTCTCTTTCAAAAAGATATAGGTGGAAATGAATATTCTCAAATTTTCTGGTATAATTTGGAAGATGGAAGTCATGAAATGCTTTCGGATGGGGAATCTGTGAATTTTGGGGTGAAATGGTCTAATTCAGGAGAGCAATTTGTCTTTACCTCCTCTCGACGTAATGGGAAAGATTTTGACATTTATGTGTCTAGTATTAAAGATCCGAAAGAGGCGGAGATGATTGTTAGTGAAGGTGCTGGGGGATATTGGTGGGTTGCAGACTGGGCGGTTGATGATAGTAAAATCCTATTATCCCAATACATGTCCATCAACAATTCTAATGCATATATCTATGATTTTGAAACGAAAAAGTTAAGCCAAATTAATGAGTCCAATGATTCTGTTGTTTTTGCACCCTTAAAATGGAGTAAAGACCCTGATGTTATATATGTGAAAACAGATCAAGGGCAATTGTTCTCTAAATTAGCAGCTTATAATCTTAAAACTAAAAAACTAAGCTATATTACAGGTGCCATTGATTGGAATATTGAAGGATTTGCAATCAATAAAGAACGTTCACTAATGGCTTTTACAACAAATGAAAATGGTAATTCCCAATTGTATTTAATGACGGCTGATGTTAAAAATAATTATCAAAAAGTACCCGATATACCTATGGGACAGGTTTATGGCTTGTCTTTTCATCCTAAAGGAGAATCCTTAGCAATTACCCTTAATAATGCACAAAGCAATAGTGATATATATACTTTAGCCGTTGATTCTAAAAAGATGGAACGCTGGACTAGGAGTGAGTCGGGTGGTTTGAATTTGACTAGTTTTCCTACACCTGAATTATTTACTTATGAAACTTTTGATGAAGTAGAAAAAGGGGTAAAAAGAACCATTCCTGCCTATATTTTTAAACCACAAAAACGATCTTCTAAAGAGCCTTTACCTGTTATTATCAATATTCATGGCGGCCCAGAAAGTCAATATCGACCTTACTTTGATACCTTTAGGGCATTTTTAGTTAATGAAATGGATGTAGCGATGATTGCCCCTAATGTACGTGGCTCATCGGGTTATGGAAAGGAGTATGTACAATTGGATAATTGGTATAATAGAGAAAAATCTGTTCAAGATATAGAATCTTTATTAGATTGGATTGAGGCACAACCTGATTTGGATGCTAGTAGAGTAGCGGTAATGGGAGGTTCTTATGGTGGTTATATGGTCTTGTCTTCCATGTTTAATTATAATGACCGAATCAAGTGTGGTATTGACATTGTAGGCATCAGCAATTTCGTCACCTTCCTAGAAAATACCAAATCCTATCGTAGAGATTTACGACGTAGTGAGTATGGTGATGAACGCATCCCAGAAATGCGAGAATTTCTACACAAAATTAGTCCAACAACAAATGCAGATAAGATTAAAAAGCCTTTATTGGTCATACAAGGAGCAAATGACCCTAGAGTGCCACAAAGTGAAGCAGATCAAATGGTGGAAAAGATTCGAGAAAATGAAGGCGTAGTTTGGTACATGATTGCAACTGATGAAGGACATGGATTTAAGAAGAAAGACAATCGGGATAAAATGCAGGAGGTGATCGTGACTTTTTTCAAGAATTTTTTATAATCAC
>JAHDFT010000111.1:0-11031 GCA_020628015.1 Bacteroidota bacterium | reverse complement strand
TTATTTTTCCAACACCAATTTCATAGAATCCATATAAGCAAAATACTGTGGTTTGAGGGCTTCTTCAATCTCTTGCGCTCTAGGCAATTTCTGTTTATAAGGATCAACCTGTTTGCCATTTTTCCAGAAGCGGAAACAAAGATGCGGACCTGTAGCTAAACCTGTACTCCCTACATAACCAATCACTTCCCCCTGCTTCACCTTTTTCCCCACTTTCATCCCTTTTGCAAACTTAGAAAGGTGTAAATACTGTGTTGCATAAACACTATTGTGCTTCACCTTAATATAATTACCATTTCCTCGCCCATAACCCTTCTTGGTAATCTTACCATCTGCAACACTATAAACAGGCGTACCTGTAGGCGCAGCATAATCTGTCCCAAAATGCCCTTTATAACGTTTGAGAATAGGATGATAGCGTTTTTTAGAATAACGAGAGCTAATACGGCTATATTTCAAAGGAGCTTTGAGGAAGGCTTGTTTATTCATGCGCCCTTCTTCATCGTAATATTCTACTTGACCATCTTGTTCAAATCGGAAAACGTAGTATTTTTCATTATCATTAACAAAATAAGCGGCATGAATATCACCTAGACCAACCTCTTTATCATTGAGCTGTTTAGATTCATAAACCACCTTAAAATGATCGCCTTTTTTCAAGCGGAAAAAATTGACCGACCAAGCAAAAAGCTCCGCCAATTGATTCACCAAAACCTGACTACCACCACCAGCAGCAACCGCCTGAGAAAGGGAGCTATTTACAACCCCATTAATTTCCTTAACCACCGTAGCCACATTCTTCTGACAAGTATACACCTCCATATCATTTCTCAAATCAAATACCACATAATCTGTAGGCGTATCCTCATAAATCATATACTCAGCAGTATTCTGCTCATTACACAATAGAACATAAGGCTTTCCAGTACGCAATCGATTCACTCTATAGACTGATTCAGCTTTTTTAGCTAAAAGATCAATTCGTTCATAAGGAATTTTAAATTCCAGTAGAATATCTGAAATGGATTGGTGTTTGATGACATTGCGATGAATCACTTGATAACCATCAGCAGGAATACCGTAAGCATCTTCGATTGAAATCGCCTCTCCATCTTCGACCTCAATAAAATCATTCACAGTAGGAGTACTAAAAAAAGAAGATACATCAGAAAAGTCTTCTGCTTCCAAAGGGATGACATTTGCTGTATTAGAATTAGGCATTACATCCCATTCCTCCGTAAAATAGACAGAGGAATCCGCTTCTGCTCTAGTGAGAAAATCGGTTAGAGAAAGATACTGACTTAGGTAATAGCCTGCAAACATGCCAATGCAGAGACTAAAAAAGCTAAGGAATTGCTTCAAAACAGATACGTTTGATTAAAATTGGTTTGAATGGTTGTAGTTAAGGAAATATATAGGTTTTAGGTAATGTGCCTAGTGGATATATCTATGATATAAATACTTCAATAACTAACCATTGCGTCCAAAGATACAACCGAAGACCTAATTTTCCAAAAGCTAAACTAATGTGTGAATTATTTGAATTAAAAATAGAAATGAGAAATTTTATGTATGTGAAATTGTATGGAAACTTTGTATCATGTTAACTAGGAAAGTATTGAAATAAAGGAAGGATAAATCAGGAGAGAAAAAGAGGCTATTGCATTTAGGAATAAGGATAAAATAGATGTGTTAGCTTATCCTTATTCCCAATGAATGTATAAGGTAAAATAAATTTTAGCGACCACATTTGCCACCAAATACCTGCGTTACATACACACCTTTTCCTTTTTTATCTAAGGAAACTGCTGTGCCTGCAAATTTATATTTTGTATTGATTAAATTGCGGTAATGACTACCAGAAATGACCCAATTTTCTACAATTTTACGAGCTGCTTCCGCATAAGTTGGATAAGCAATATGATTGTATTGTCGATGCCCTTGGGTAAGGGTTTGAGCTGGAAAACCAAAATATTGTAAATTTTCTCCTGTTGCAGAAAAAGAACCACCAAAATAATTCACCCGTTCTTTAAAGGTCATTTTACCCTTTGCAGGTTGATAATGATCCAAACGACCATTCACTCGTACATAGTTGGTCTGTTCCTTTGCTGCTTTTCTCAATACCTGATGATTCGCTAAATGTTTGGTGCCACGAGTATTGCGAATTTGGTTAATACCATCATGTACTAAAGCTTCTAAAAAGGAGGCATTAAAATGATTAGGATTGATTTGTTGTTGTGCGGCAGGTCCATATTCTTCAAATAATAGCAAGGAGCTAGAGATGGAATGATTGCTTGGGCGAAAAGCAGAAAACAGCAAAAGCAATGCACAGAGTGTTAAAAAGTTAGTTAGTTTCATCATTGTATAATTTTTTAGATAGTAGTAGTAGTGGTAAATTTTCAGTATATTACTCCATAATTTATTCCATGCAAGGGAGTGTGATGAATTAGGATCAAGGAACAGTAAAAAATAAATTTTAATTTTTTGCTTGTTACTTGTTCCTAATAAAATGAGTGGTTGGCGTTATCACAATTTTGTATGGTATGATCTCTCAATGTATACTGGAAACAGCCATAAAATTAGTAATCATTTTAATTTTATGACAATTTCTTAAATACCAAAAGAAACACATCAAAAACTAAACCAATTTATGATAACACAAGATACCATAAAGCAAGCGTATACCTATGCATCCTACAAAAAGCTAATTGATGATTTGCTCCTAGAAGGAAAGACAACAGGTACTAACCAATCTCCTAGTATGATTCAATATACACAATTGAATGTGCAGCGAATGGAACGAGTCGAAAAGACGGTTACTTTATCAGACATAATGACCCAAAAACTAAACCAGATTAAGCAAGATTGGATTTGGCTGGTTTTGGCAGAAGCTTGGTGCGGAGATGTGCCAGCAAATTTACCTGTAATCGCTAAAATGGCAGAAGTGAGTGAACACCTTAGGTTAAAAATCATTCTAAGGGATGAACACCTAGATATTATGGATCAATTTTTGACGAATGGAGGACGAGCAATACCTAAACTAGTTTGTTTAAATGCAACTACGCTAGAAGTAATAGAGTCCTGGGGTCCACGCCCTGCACCTGCTCAAAAAATAGTCATGGATTACAAAGCAAAGAAAGATGAGCCGTATATGGAAATGGTGAAACGTGTGCAATTATGGTATGCTAAAGATAGAGGAAAAACCATTCAGGAAGAGTTTATGCAACTCAAATGCATGGGATAAACCTTTTGTTTTGTAATGCCGTATTGCTCAATTTTTAGTTTTTTGTAATTATGAGAATTTTACTTCTACTGGGCTTTATACTATTAATGAATAGCCCTATACAAGCTCAATTTAAACTATATCAGAATAAGTGTGGTAAAAAGATGTCCATCAAATGGGGCAATCAAGCAAAGGAAATTATTGGCTTTGATGGGGATCGAGCTTTTCTAACCATTGCCAAAAGTGATCCCAAAGTCAGCTATAAAATGGCTTCTTTTCACTTTAAAGAGCGAATCCAAGAAAGATGCACTCGACAAGTGGTAGAAAATGTGGAGAGTAATCGAGAAAAGGTCATCATCGAAGGGAAATTTGAGGATTGTGCTTGTAATTGGACCATTAGCCTTGATAAAGATACAACAGCACAAATTCGATTGCGGGTAAAACTTTCAGATACGACTTATAACCGCATTTACCTCACCTATACCTCCGACGAGACAGAGCAATTCTTTGGTTTTGGTGAGCAGTATAGTTATGTCAATATGAAGGGAAAAAAGCCCTTAATTTTTGTAGAAGAACAGGGCTTAGGTAGGGGAGACAAAGGCATTACCACCCTAGCCAAATTGGTCAAAGTAGCGGGAAATGAGTATACCAGTTATGCGCCTATTCCTTTTTATTTAACTAGTTTTAATAGGGGGATGTGGGTAGAAAATACCAGCTTAACCGAATTTGATTTAACCAGCCCAGATAAGGTTAAACTCAGCATTTGGAATCACGAACTAAGTGCTTTGCTTTGGGTAGAGGATCATCCTTTAGATATTATCGAAAAATATACCCTCAAAACAGGGCGAATGCGGTCTTTACCAGACTGGGCTTATGGAACTTGGTTAGGCTTACAAGGTGGAGCAACAACAGTCAAACAGGTCGTCAAACAGGCTTTGGATGCTGGAAATCCAGTAACGGCAATTTGGATTCAAGATTGGGTTGGTAGACGTAAAACTCGCTTTGGCTCTCAATTATGGTGGATTTGGGAACCGAGTGAAAAAGATTATCCCAATTTCCCTGTTTTTTGCGATACCCTCAATAGTTGGGGAGTAGAGGTGACAGGTTATATCAATTCTTTTTCTGCCAATGAAGGGAAATTTTGTGAGGAAGGGCTAGAAAAAGGATATTTTATCAAAAATCAGAAAGGAGAAGATTATTTATTAGCTACGGCTGGTTTTCCAGCCTATTTGGTAGATTTGAGCAATCCTGCTGCTTATAATTGGGTCAAGGAAATCATTAAAAACAATCTGATCGCTAATGGCTTAAGTGGTTGGATGGCCGACTTTTCGGAGTGGTTGCCTTGGGATGCTCAACTGCATTCTGGAGAATCTGCAGAACAATATCACAATCGTTATCCCGTTATATGGGCCAAATTAAACCGAGAAGCGATTGAGGAAGCAGGAAAAGGAGACGAAATCGTTTTCTTTACTAGAGCAGGCTATAGTGAGTCTAACCGTTATTCTACCTTGTTTTGGGCAGGTGACCAAATGACCACTTGGGGTCTTAATGACGGTATTGCCTCGGTCATTCCTGCCATGCTTTCGAGTGGTATGAGTGGTATCGCTTTAAATCATTTCGATATAGGAGGATATACAAATGTGAATTTTCCTTTTTATAAAATAAATCGAGAACAAGAACTATTTTATCGTTGGACAGAATTAGCTGCCTTTACACCTGTGTTTAGAACCCATGAAGGATTGATCCCCCAGAAAAATTACCAACCCTATACAGATCAAGAAACGGTCGATTTCTTTGCCAAGTTAGGCAAGTTCCATTACCAACTCAAAGATTATTTTAAACTTTGTATGGAAGAGCATACTCAGAAAGGGTGGCCTATTCTTCGACATTTATATCTACACTATCCCCATGACCCTAATACTTATCGTTTGCCTTATCAGTTTCTAGTAGGTGCTGATCTATTGGTATTGCCTGTTATAGAGAAAAGTCAAAATAAAGTCAAAGGTTACTTTCCCGAAGGGAAATGGCAACATATTTGGACTAAAAAAATATATGAAGGCTCAAATTGGCACACCGTTGATGCCCCTCTTGGCCAGCCAGCCGCTTTTATTAAAGTTGGCGGAGAACAGGAGGAGTTGTTGAAAAAATGTTTGTTTTGATGCATGTGTATTATATTGGATATGCGTGCAACATTATGTTTTTTTTACGGTGTCAAATAAGAATGTCAATTGATGTAAAAGTTGTCAAAGATCATTATCTACGCATGTAATTTTGAACTAATAATCATTAGTAATGAGCAAAATATATTTAGTGATGGCCTAATTTATTTCTGTTCCATCACTTATAATTCATACAACTATTTTTTGCTCATCACTACTTCTATTTTCATTGACTAATAAAATTTCTTATCATGTACGCCAGAAATTTACTCTTTTTCCTACTTCTCTGCCTGTCAACCAATTTATTTGCTCAAGATGAACTAGCATATAGCTACATAACAGATAAACGTTACCGAGTTGTACACGAACTCGATGGAGAAGTTTTTGTACCAGCAGGCTATCAAGAAGCCTTAGCTGATCCAGATCCTGTTTCGGCAGGAGAGATTTTGGTGAAATTTTTCAAAAACAAGGTTGTCATTAACGGTTTGGAGAGCATTACCGATGATTTTTTCATTGTTAATCGGTATCCTGATAGAAAAGTAGGCTTTGTTTATGAATTAATGGATAGCCGAAATAAAACGGCAAAGCTCAAAGTAGTGATGGATGAGCAAAACTATGTGATGTTGCTTTACTTTAACTCTAAAAAATGGGGAGAGCATACTTTTTACCTAGCAGAAAAAACAGCAAATGATGTCGCAGAGGATAAAAAATATTATACCTCAAATGGACAATACTTTGTGAGATCTTTTAGTAATTTATTGGATAAAAAGATTGTGCCTTATCAAGTAGTAAAGGATCATACAGCATCTGTAAATAAGGAATTGATTGAGAAGGATGCTAAAATATTTTTTGAATTTAAGGAAAAAGAGGTGAAAACAAAGTGGGGTAATTATACCCTTAAAAATGCCAAAACCGCAGAGTTTAAGTTAAAAGATGATTCTACTGTCAAGTCAAGAATTGCTATTGATTTGAAAGGTAAACTTAAACAAATGTATATATACCTTAACTATAAAAAAGAAATCGCTTTTATTGAAGTAGGTAAACAAAGATTTTATTTGATGCCTTAAAGAATAGTGAATATTGTAAATAAAAAAGCGTTAGAGACATTAATTGTCCCTAACGCTTTTTTATTTTTTATTTAAAGGTGGTTTCCAGTTATTACTTAGTAACAAGCCAAAAATAAATTCGGCATGTTTGTTCGGTTAATTTGTTGCTAGACGAGGCAAAAAACGTAGACGATGCGAGCATCGGCGAGGCTTTTTAACGAAGTATAGCAACAAATTAAACAACAAGATGTGGGAGTTATTTTTTAGCTGTTACTTAACCAAAATCCGCTTACTCATATTACCTTTCTCCGTTTCAAATTGAATAACATAAATTCCTGCATTCAATTGTTGAGCATCAAATTGAAGTTGGTAAATACCAGCACTTTGTTGATCTTGAAAAAGATGGGCTATTTTTTTACCTGTCAGATCATATAAAGCAATTCCCAAATCTAGCGTATTATTCAAAGCATAACTGACCGATGCAGTTGTACTAACAGGATTTGGATAAACTGCCAAAATGGACAAGTCTTTTTGCAATGCATTAATCTGATCTAAACCAACATAACCATTGAATAAAGGTGGCTCATCAGGAGCAGGTAATTCTTGTTCTGCTTTGCCTTCACTCTCTGTTTCTGTTGCTTGAAGGTGATTTTCACCAGCAGCCGTAAATACCCCCATGCCATGCGCTTCTGTAGCTTCGTCCTCATGAACGGTAGACATATAATACCAATCTCCTTGTAATTTATCAGGTGTGACATCTAATACATAATAACCATGATCAAAGAAGTTGATCTTCTTAGTTTGTGGATTAAAACTAACCATTAGATCCTCAAAAAGACCTGCTGTTGTTTCTCCTAATAATTCATCAAAACCGTCAGAAGAAATACTTGGAGTAACGAACTCAACTGCTACAGAACCTTCACCAGTTTCCGCATCATAAGTTTCCAAATCTTTAGCCACATCAAAAGCAAAGGTAACATGGATGTCACCAGTCAAAAAAGCAACATTTTCGATATTATTATCAGCAATATAATCCACCATATTTTGCTGCTCAAAAGGATAACCCGTCCAAATATCTACTGCTAGAATTTCAGCCGCAGCACTTACATTAATCATTTGCTCAAAATCTATTGGAGCAAAAATAACCTGATTGCCTACGAGTTTCCATTGTGCTTCAGAATTGCTAAGGTGATCGGTAAACCAATTTCTTTGCGTTTCTCCTAGAATGGTTCGATTAGGATCCAAATAAGCAGAGTCAGATACACTTTCCACCTGCTGATCTCGTCCTTCAATTCTGGTATCCAATAAGATTAAATCGGCTAAAGTACCATAGTCAATCTTTCTGTAAACTTTCTGTCCCTCATTATCCCTAATTGGCATCCACTCAAAGTAAGCCTTTTTAGAATTACTTACCCTAGTAGGCCACTCTCCTTCACCAGGATTATGATTCTGAGCACCATCTTTATAACTATCATTGGCTACTTCATGATCATCCCAAATCACAATAAAAGGATGTTGTTGATGTACTGCCATCAAATCAGGATCTAATTTGTAGAAAGAATGACGCATTCTGTAGTCTTCTACTTCTACAATTTCCTTATCTGGCAATACGCCCCCTCTACCAATACCTTCACCAGGACCATATTGACCTGGTTTGTATTCATAATAATAATCTCCCAAATGGATGACTGCATCTAAATCATTTCGTTCAGACAAATAGCGATAAGCATGAAAATAACCACCCTGATAATTACTACAAGAAGTGATACCAAAACGCAAGTGTTCACTATCTGCTGAAGCAGTTTTAGTACGACCTGTAAGCGAATGTTTATCCATTGCTGTGAAGCCGTAGTAGTAAGTGGTGCCTGCTTCCAAACCTTCTACATCAATTTTCACTGTATAGTCTTTGGAGGCATCAGTCATGATCTTGCCATGTTGTACAATGTCGGTTAATTCAGGATCTGTTCCTACACGCCATTCTACCTCAATAGCTTCTTCGGTATCTGAGACTCTAGTCCAGATGATGACCCGATCTTGTAAGGGATCACCTGAAGCCACACCATGATAAAAGGGAGCCAAATCTGCTTGAAAAGTAGCTGCATCTGTTTTGCCCATTGTCCGAGAATAATCCAAGACATTGGCTTGGATTGGAGCTTGGCTTTGTCCCATTGTTAATGTACTTATGCAGAGTAAAAGAATAAGTGTTGTAATCGTTTTTTTCATGAATATTTGGTTTTCGTATTTAGTGAATGAATAATGATGAGTTTATATGTATACTTGAATGTGTTATAATACAATGATTTTTTGTCCTATTTGTTGACCATCTTTTGTTTCAAAATGAATAAAATAAGTCCCAGCATTTAAATCATCTACATCTATTTGAAGACTATAAATGCCTGGTCCTTGTTGGCTATTAAGGACGGTTTTGACCAGCTTTCCTGTTGCATCATAAATCTGTACCCTTAGCTGGTGATTTTGATTCAAAGCATAATGAAGGTTAGCAATGTTTTTTGTTGGGTTAGGGTAGTTGGACAAAATAGTTATCGTGTTGGTGTTTGGAGATACTTCTGGAATGCTTGTGTAGATAGGTGGATTGTTTGGGGCAGGATCAGGCGCATTCAATACAGGAGGTGCTTGTTGATTATATTCACGGATGAAACGCTCTCCACTTAATAGTTGTACTGAACTTTCATATCGAATACTGTCTGTAATGGTATCTTTAGTACCTACGTAAAAATAATCAGCTTGTGCCCTGTTTTGGTCTACATCAAGGATAAAATAACCATGATCTGATAGGTTATAATAGTGTAGATGAGGATTGAATGTCGCCGCAAGTGCCTCTATCGCCTCAATATCAAAATTCTCTCCTAAAAGCTCCTTTAATCTAGGCTCCAATTCATCTAAATTAGAAGAAGTAACACTACTAGTAACCAGTTCTACACCTATGGATTTTGTAGCTCCATCTTCTTCAGGTTTATAGCCAGATGGATCTATAACAATATCAGCAGTAAGGGCCATATGAATATCTCCGGTTAAGATAATAAAATTATCAATGTCGTGGTCTTTTATTAGAGAATAAATTTTGGCTCTTTCTGGCGCATAACCATCCCAGGAGTCTTCATTGGCAACAATACCTAATGTATTGATAGGAGAAAAGACGACTTGATTGCCCAAAATTCTATATTGTGATTTGGAGCTTAATAATTGATTTTCAAGCCATTCATACTGTTCTTGCCCTAGTATGGTACGATTTTCTTGTTGAATGATACTATCTACATCTGTTTGTTGCATACGACCTTCATGACGAGTATCCAACATCATAAGGTCAATGAGATTACCAATCTGGAAGGAACGGTAAATTTTGGTTCGTTCTCCATTTGGAGCTTCTCTAATGGGTAGCCATTCTAGGAATACTTGATAGGCAGCAGCTTTGCGTTCGTGAAAATCACCTTCTGTTTCTGGGCTGTGATTTTGTGCGCCATCAGTCCAAGTATTATTGGCAATTTCATGGTCATCCCAAATATTGATAAAGGGATATTGTTGATGTAAGCGACGCAAATCTTTGTCTAAACGATAGAGGCTGTGTCTAGTGCGATAGTCACCTAATGTTAAAATTTCATGGCTAGGCTCCATTAGACGAGGTAATATTGAATCCCCAACGCTTCCAATTCCGTATTCATAAATATAGTCCCCCAAATGTAAGACAACATCGACATCATTTTGATCCGCTAATCGCCCATAGGCATTAAAATAACCAGCTTGATAATGACTACAAGAAGTAATGCCCATCCTAAAACGATCAACAGAGCCACTAGGCAAAGTTTTAGTACGTCCGATAAGCGAATTGGTGTCAAAGGCAGTAAATACATAGTAATAAACGGTACCAGCTTCTAAACCATCGACATCTATTTTAACCGTAAAATCACGATTAGAACTTGTAGTAAAACTACCTTTACGAACTTCGTGGGTGAGTTCCTTATCTGTACAGACTCGCCAAGTACCTGTGATGGTCAAGTCATCAAAATTGCTAGGAGGAGTTACCCTAGTCCAGATAATGACTCGATCTTGTAATGGATCTCCTGAAGCTACCCCATGATAAAAAGGAGCTAAAGTCTCATCAAAAACCTGCTCATTGGTTTTACTTAGTGGTGTACGAGAATGATTTAATAATACAGAGCCATTATGTGCAGTTAAATTTTGTTCATAAAGCATTTCCCAAGTAGGTAAGCCATTTTCCTTAATTTGCTGTACTATTTTGGGAGCTAATGTATGTTGTGCATTGGCCAATAGAGGTATACTCAATAGCAGCAAAAAGCAGAGCCTACAAATCAAAGAGCGAACTTTCATGAGTTGATTTGAGATTAAATGGTAATTGAATATTTATTCAAATGCCACAAAGATAATAATATAATTGCACATGTTTGGTCAATTCAAGTACTAGAAGCTAGAATTATTTAATCTCTTTAATTAAAATGAGTGCATGACATATTGGAGGGAAGGTGTAATCCTTATTATGAAGGTCTTATACTTATGCCCTTTGAGATGGGGTATGTTAGCTATTTTTCTTAATGACCGCATAGCGGTCACAGTACGTTAGCCAATC
>JAHDFT010000110.1:5482-13198 GCA_020628015.1 Bacteroidota bacterium | reverse complement strand
CAGTTGAGACAAGTAAATATTGTATCATCGCTATTTTATCTCTTTCCAGTTTCTTCCGTGCTGCATCTGATTTCTTTCGCTCCTCATCTGATTTCTTTCGTCTAGCTTTTTCCTCCTCAAGCTGCTTTTCCATTAAAACAGTAGCAACCTGAAAACCTTTTTGGTAAAGACCATCTTTAGTAACATCATATAACATTGACATATCTTCAAGAATTTTTGTAATTATACGATTATCTTGTTTATTTTTCTCTCTTAAACGAGCAAGAATACCCAATTGAGCAATATATTGGGCATAGGAAGTATCATCAGGACTAATAACCCTAAGATGTTTAATAAGAGAACGTAAAACTGTTCAAAAATAAATTCATAATGATTATTGCTTATTAATTACTAATCTAAATCCAATATAAGAATATTTAGTACTAGCAGGATGATGTTTATCTCTAGCAGACACTCTACAAGTATCTTCAATAAAATTCCAAGCTCCACCTCGCACCACTCTATGTACTCCTTGAGAAGGTCCTTGCGGATTTTGCTTATACTCTATGAAATTATAATAGTCACGTTTATAGTAATCATTACACCATTCCCAAACATTGCCACTCATATCATATAAACCCAACTCATTAGCTTCTTTTTTGCCTACTGGCCAAGTACGTTTTTGGCTATTACCTCGGTAATAAGCTACTGTATTGACATTATTTCCACCAGCATAACGATATCGTTGACTTTTAATACCACCTCTAGCAGCAAACTCCCATTGTGCTTCTGTGGGAAGACTAAAACGATAGCTTGTTAGATTATTTAGTTTTTTTATAAATTGTTGTATTTCAAGCCAGGAAATATTTTCTACTGGCAAATTAACATTATTCCGAAAATGACTTGGATTACTTCCCATTATTGCCTTCCACTGTTCCTGAGTCACCAAATATTTACCAATACTAAAGGAGCTAAGAATTACACTATGTACAGGTTGCTCATCTTGATTGCCTAAGCGACTTCCCATATCAAAAGTGCCAGTCGCAATACTCACTTGATCTTTTACTAGTTTTTGAATAGAAGGAGGCAAATGACTTATTTCTATTTTGTTTTGTTGATCACTTCTATTACCATTTATATTTAGTAATCTAGTATTAAATAAATCAACTGTATCATAAGGTCCATTCTCTATAAAATCTGTTATACTTTTAGATATACCAGCCAAAAGTGGTCGAGTTGGTTTACCCCTTTCTTTCTGTTCCCTCTCTATATATTGACCTAATGCTTTTACCACCTTTGTATAAGCAAGAGCTTCTCCACCCATATAGCGGCTTATTGGTTTGCCTTCTTTAGGTAATACTTGTAGTTGACTTAATTCTTGCTCATATTCCCATGCACAATCACTTAAAATAATTGGGATAACGACTGTTTCCTTTTTTCTATGCCTTTCTAGTGCTCTTGTTACTTCTGTATTCCAGAAATAAGAAGATGCTAAAGAATTAGCACTTACTAGCACCAGTACAAAATCTGCTTGGTCAAGATGTCTTCTAATATCGTCCTCCCAAAAAGCACCAGGAGTAATTAGACCATCATACCAAATAGCCAAGTTTTTGTTGCGTTGCAATGGTACCAAGTGAGTAATTAATGCATCAAGATAACTTTGGTCTTTACGGGCGTAGGCAATAAAAATTGAGGTGTAGTTTAAATTTGACATTAATAAATAGGCTTAGTTTTATTTGTTTTTTGATACACTAACTTCTCACAACTTCTCCTCCTCCTCATAATCAATCGGCTTTCGATAAGGCTTAAAGGGGATCTTCAAAAGCTCCACCAAGCTACTACTTTCATGAACATCCATATGAGTATCCACTCCGTAGACCAATTTCCGATTATCTACTAGGACAAAAGTCCCAAAAATGCGATCCCAGAAGGAAAAAATATTACCATAATTAGAGTCAGAATAAGGCTGGCGATAATGGTGATGGATGCGATGCATATTTGGTGTACAGAAAACCAAAACAAGGGCATCATCCAACCATTTAGGCATATTAATATTGGCATGACTAAATTGGCTCATTGCCGCAGACATAGATTGATACAAGAAAACCAACCACATTGGCGCACCAACGACAAGTACTGCAAAAATCGTAAACACAAAACGGATTACACTCTCCCCTGGATGATGGCGATTGGCAGTTGTCGTATCTACATGTTGATCAGTATGGTGAACGACGTGAAATTGCCACATCCATTTGACATGATGTTCGGTAAAATGGGCAAACCAAGCTCCGATAAAGTCTAGCAATAATAAACCAATAATCAATATTCCCCAAGTAGGTATACTGAGCCATTGTAATAAGCCGAAATTATTGGCAACGACCCAATCACTTGTATAGACCAACAGAAAAGCCATTAAAAAATTGACCAAAACGGTGGTAAACGTAAAGAAAATATTTATGCCTGTATGTTTCCACTTATTATATTGTGCAGTAAAGAGTGGTACTGCATTTTCTATCAAGAAAAAAATGGTCAAACCACCGATCAGAATGGCTGATCGGTGGGCAGAAGGGATTGTAGAAAAGTAGTTGATTATGGCATCCATGAGCTTGTTTTTTGTAAAATAGTACTAGTACAGTTATAGCCTATCTATTGAAGTATAGCCGCATTCAAGCATTGTGATGGAATGGCAAAAGCATCCACTAAAGCTCCTGCATTTTGACGAGTAGACTTACAAAGTTGATCGACCAATTTGCGGATGGCTTTGGTTTTTACCCCATCAAAATAACCCTGTTCCAAATACCAACCTTTGTGTTTTTCCAAATGATGTAAAGCATACAATTGACACAATTGTTTCAATATCGGAACCAAGGCACTATCCTTTTCCGCTTCAATAGCTGCTTGAAACTGTTCGAGAATAACACGGTCAATATAAGCCGTTGCCATTTCAACTAAATGGGTTTGGCAGGCTAAAAATGCTTGATAACTATCGTCTCCTCGATCAATTTTCTTTTTCAAACGATTGGCAACAGATAAAACTAAGGTTTCTTCTCGAAATTGAAAACTTTCTAGGTGAAAATTAGCAGACAAAAGATGTGATTTTTCTGTATTACCTGTAAAAAATGGATTGTAAGTATGAATCGTTTTTCCTGCTTGATCCGCAAAAAAGCGTAGATAACCCAAGGCATTCATATTCCTAAATTCATTCTTAAAAACATTCAAACGACCTTTTGCCACCAATTGTAAAAGTACTGTATTGTCTCCTTCAAAAGTAGTAAAGACATCTGTATCTGCCTTTAAATCTGCAAAGCGATTTTCCCATAAATAACCATTTCCCCCACAAGCCTCTCGACATTCTTGTAAAGTAGCTGTTGTATACCATGTACTCACCGCCTTCAAACCAGCCGCTAAAGCCTCTATTTCCCTACTATCCTCCTCAGCCTGATTTAAAAATCGCTTCGCCATATATTTATGAGCAAAATCTAGTGCATAAGCATTCGCCAATAAAGGCATTAAACGACGTTGATGCGTTGGATAGTCCAAAATCAAGGTTTCTGCTTGATCTGGTGGCCCAAATTGTCGTCTTTTGAGGGCGTATTTAATGGCGATACTTAAACCAGATTTTGCCGCACTTAGTCCAGCCATTGGGACACATACTCTACCGCCTACGAGGGTGCCAAGCATGGTAAAAAATCGTTTCGCTTCACCAGGAATCGGACTACTGTAATTGCCTTCTTTATCCACATCACCAAAACGATTCAGTAAATTTTCTCTAGGAATACGAACCATGTCAAACCACAAACGACCATTATCCACCCCATTCAAGCCTAATTTTCGACCATTATCAGCAATACGTACACCTGGCATTGGATTCCCTTCCTTATCTCTAATCCGCACTGCAAAAGCATGAACACCATAAGATTCTCCTAGCGTACTCAACTGAGCAAAAACAGTAGCTACCTGACCATGTTTCGCTGCATTCCCAATATATTCCTTACGAGCATTGTCCGAAGGAGTACAAATGATAAACTCCTCTGTTTCTGGATCATAAATCGCTGTTGTTTCAATCTCTCGAACATTGGAACCATGTCCAGATTCGGTCATAGCAAAACAGCCAGGTAATGCTAAGGTTCCGATGTCTTTGAGGTATTTTTTATGATGTTTTTCTGTCCCCAACCAAGCAATACTTCCACCAAACAAACCAAATTGCACCCCAAATTTGATTAATAAACTCAAATCGTGATAACCCAAAGTCTCAAAAACCGCCACATAAATCCCCAAATTATCTTTCCCTCCATATTTTTCAGGAAAAGCTGCTGCTCCCAATCCCTGATCTGCTAGGACTTTACACCATTGCAAAACCTGTTCTCGATAAGCATCCTTATTTTCAAAATCTTGATAAGCAAAAGCAGGATCAGATAATAAACGTCGTACTTTCCATTTTTCAGCCGCATAATCTCCATCTAGTAATTTGGTCATTTCCTCCACAGGAAAACTCACCTCCTCTTCAACCGTATCTGCCTCTGGTCGCTTATCTGCCAAGACTTCTCCACAAGCATCTGATCCCACAACACCTAAAGCCTCCTCTATAGCACACAAAGCATTATTTGTTTCCTGTCTAGCGAACCAATCTAAATGCTCATTGGCCTTAAGTTTGGCAATTTCCACTCCTAATGCTGCCAATGACTGTCTTGCTTCAGAGGGTAATTCCCTACCTGCTTCAATCATTTTCTGCCGCCAAAATTGCAATTCCCTAGCAGAAGGAGGATTCGCAGGGTCTAACCATCTATTGATAATGCGAATTTCAGAAGGCTCCAACCATTTTTCCTGCGTCATCACCTTCTGTATCGCTTCCACTTCACTAGGTAACAAAACCTCATCTGACCAAGCAATATAAAGCATGGGCAAAAAGCTGTATAAATGAGGGTAATCCTTTAGCGTTTGTAGACGTTCTGTGTTCATTTTTATTGATTATAATTGATGTATAAGGAATAACGATGAGACAATGCTTACTGTTGAAAAATCACCTATATTTTTGAGATTTGTAAACTTAGTCCATTTGCTTTAGGCTAATTCTTTTATCTTTATTGGCAAAATCAATCAATCCTGCCATTATGAAAATCCTTTCTGCCGAACAAATTCGAGCTGCTGATCAATATACCATTGAACATGAACCCATTAGTTCAGTCGATTTAATGGAACGAGCAGCCTTATCCTTTTGTGCCTATTTTACCCATCGTTTTCCTAATCCCGATCTACCTATTTTTATTTTTTGTGGAAAGGGAAATAATGGTGGAGACGGGCTTTGTATTGCTAGAATGTTACACCAGCAAAATTATGCTGTCTCTGTTTTTATATTGGAATATACCTCAAAAAGCTCGCCTGATTTTGCTCATAATTTGGAACGATTGGAAGGACTACATACCGTCCCAATCTATCACCTCCTAGAATCTGAAAGCATCCAAGAACTAACCCCTAATTGTATCATCATTGATGCTATTTTTGGATCAGGTTTATCTAGGAAAATAGAAGGATTCACCGCCGAAATTGTTGAACAAATCAATCATAAAGCTTGTCAGGTCGTGGCAGTTGATTTACCTTCTGGACTCTATGCGGATAAAATGACCGATTCTAGTGCCATCCAAGCAGATTTGACCATCTCTTTTCAAGTCCCAAAGTTGTCTTTTTTATTGCCCCAAAATCAAGATATAGTGGGCGAATGGCAAATTGTACCGATTGGCTTACATCCAGATTATTTAGCTGAAGTAAAAACGCATTATCATTATAGTAATTCCGCATTTATTAATAACTTGATATTACCAAAGGGAAAATTTTGGCATAAAGGGAAAAATGGACATGCTTTGGTGATAGGGGGAAGTTATGGTAAAATGGGAGCTGTTGTATTAATGACCAAAGCAACGCTTAAGGCTGGAGCTGGTTTGGTAACTACGTATATACCAGAAGTAGGCTATACTATTTTACAAACTACGGTTCCAGAAGCGATGTGCATCACTGATCCAGAAAAACACCTGCTTTCTAAAATACCGCCTATTCCTAGTAATCGCTATCAAAGTATTGCCATTGGGCCAGGTATTGGGACGGATGGAATAACTCAGGAATGTGTATTACAATTACTCAAAGAAGCACAACAGCCCTTAGTTTTGGATGCAGATGCCTTGAATATTATTGCTCAAAATCGTTGGCAACATCAAATACCTCCGAATAGCATTCTAACCCCTCATCCAAAGGAATTTGAGCGTTTATTTGGCAAATCGAAAAATGATGATGTTCGTTTAGCCAAATTGAAGGGTGTAGCGCAAAAATATCAGGTAATTATTGTATTAAAAGGAGCGCATACTTGTGTGGCTCTGCCTTCTGGAGATTGTTATTTTAATTCAACAGGAAATCCTGCAATGGCAACGGCTGGTAGTGGGGATGTTTTGACAGGTATAATCGCAGCTTTCTTAGCACAGGTTTATACACCTGCTCATGCAGCTATTTTGGGAGTCTATTTTCATGGTTTAGCTGGCGATATCGCTGCTGAAAAATGGGGGAATATATTGGCTGGTCAATTGATCGAGTCTTTACGAATTCCTAGAAAATAAGCCTTTGCATTATTATTAAAACCACATAAAATTCCAACTAATCCAAACGAAACGACTATGAATTACATTATACTCGCACTTTACTTTTTTGTTCTATTTCTTATTGGTATTCTATCGTCCAAACGCATTAAAGATATTAAGGATTTTTATGTGGGTGGGAAAAAGTTGGGTTATTGGGTAGTTGCATTATCTACTAGGGCAACAGGAGAATCTGCTTGGTTATTACTCGGTTTAACTGGTATGGGAGCCATTGCAGGTATAAGTGCTTTTTGGGTCGTTGTTGGAGAAATGATAGGGGTATCTGTTGCTTGGTTATTGCTTGCCAAACCCTTTAAACGTTTAACTGACCAATACAATTCGATTACTGTTCCCGATTATCTTGTTAGCCGTTTCAATGCCACTTCCCATTTACTTAGAATCATTGCCTCATCTGCCTTATCTATCTTTGTCATTATCTATGTCAGCGCACAAATCGACGCAACAGGATCAGCATTTGAAGCCTTTTTGGGTCTGAATTATTATACAGGAGCTTTGTTAGGCTTTGGAATTGTCGTTTTATACATTTTCTTTGGTGGATTTGTTGCCGTTGCTTGGTCGGATTTATTTCAGGGAATGTTAATGTTTATTGGTCTACTTTTATTACCTATCGTTGCCTATTTTAGCCTAGATCAAGGCAGTAATATCATTGAAGGATTAAGAACAATTGACCCAGCTTTGGTCAATATTTGGGGTAAAGGAGGCTTGACAAGCATGAATATTGCCACCATTTTCGGCTTTCTATTGATTGGTTTGGGTTTTATGGGCTCTCCTCAGCTTTTTGTGCGCTTCATTTCGGTCAAAGATGAGCAGGAAATTGAGAAAGGCCGTTGGGTAGCCATCGTTTTTACCCTGCTCACCGATTCAGCTGCCGTTTGCATTGGTTTGATTGGACGTTATCTGTTTACCGAAGCAGGAGCCGATCCAGAAGCTATTTTAGGGAATAATGGACAGAATGTATTGACCTTATTAGTAGAACATACCTTCCCTGCGGTGATTGTTGGTTTATACATTGCTGTTGTATTGGCTGCGATTATGTCTACTATTGATTCCTTATTAATCGTTGCGTCAAGTGCTGTTGTACGAGATTTTTATCAAC
>JAHDFT010000110.1:0-5382 GCA_020628015.1 Bacteroidota bacterium | reverse complement strand
ATTGATTCCTTATTAATCGTTGCGTCAAGTGCTGTTGTACGAGATTTTTATCAACAAATCTTCAAACCAAGCGCAAAAATTGAGGACTTAACCCAATTATCCCGAATTGTCACCCTCCTCATGGCCTTATTTGCTTTGAGTATTGCCTTATTGGTTGCCTATAATGTACCAGGCAGAACCATTTTCTGGTTTGTCATTTTCGGTTGGTCAGGGATTGCAGCCACTTTTTGTCCAGTGATTATTTTATCCCTATTCTGGAAAGATTACAATGAAAAAGGAGCCATTGCTTCTATGATAAGCGGCTTTTTAGGAGTACCAATTTTTAAGTTTTTAGCTCCTAATTTACCCACTATAGGCCCTTATTTTGGAGCGATTGCAGAATTAGGTCCTGCTTTCTTATTGTCGATGATTGTGGGTTATGTGGTGACTAAGGCAACAAACTCAAAGACCTAGTTTGTCTTTATCCCAGCCTCTTAACTCGTAGTATTTATCTTTCGGTTCACCTGTCCATCCATTGATGCCTTTTTTAGGTAAATGAACAGTATGAATGTAAATAGCAGGCAATAATGCTAGGGCAAGGACGGTCATTGCCACCGTCCTGCCCAAATAGTTAGACAGCACAAGAATGATGATTAAGGTTAAAATATATTTACCCACCCGTCGTATTTTGGGCGTTCCTGCCTCAAAATGCCCTAGTAAAATATTACCAATAGCATAAAGACTACTAACAATAGCAACTTCAAACCAGAGTGTATTGGTTTCCCACATAGTGTGCTGTCTTTTAAGTAATTTTAGTATAAATAAAATCAGGCATAGCACGCATGAACCAAGCCATTAACCGCCATCTTTTGGTAATGTAAACCACCTTTTTTTTACGTTGAATAGCATCAAAAATCTGCCTAGCAGCTTTATCCGCAGGTGCATCCCAGAACATATTATCTCCATTTTGGGCAGTCATTGCTGTACGCACAAAACCTGGACGAATATCCGTCACCTGAATATTGAGTTTTTTCTTTTGAGCATGGTAGCGTAAACCTTGCATATAACTACTAATAAAAGCCTTAGACGCATGGTAAGAAGGTAGAGAAGAAGAACTTCTCAAAGCGGCTAGTGAAGAAATCCCCACCAATTGTCCATGCCCTACAGATTGAAAATAATGATACGCCCAATTAGCCAAAGCCGCAAAACCTGTAGCATTGGTTTGGATAATGGGTAATTCTTTTTCCCAACGCCTAGTAAAAGTCCCAATTCCAGCATTAACCACAATTACATCCATGCCCTCCATCTCCTCCACCAAATCTGCTAAAGCAGCTCTAGCATTTTCAAATTGAGTAATGTCCATTTGCCGAATAAAAACCTGACCTGCTAAAGCTTTTTGAAGATCTTGAAGGATATTGATGCGTCTACCTGTCAAACCCACTTCCCAACCATTGTGGGTCATGACCTTAGCCAATTCTAAACCAATACCAGAGGTAGCACCTATAATTACTGCTTTCATTATTGTTCGTTTATTTATTGTTGTTGGGATAAACTAGAAATTAAAGATAAGTAATTATTGAGAAGTACCAATAAAATAAATAAATGATCTAGTAGGGAAATGATAGGAAAAGAGCAATTAATTTATAATCAGGGAACGATAAAGTTTTGAAGTTTGTATATAAATTATCTCATTGATAGTTAGGTCATTATAGTCAAGGATCAAACCTAGGTATAAAGCACTCTCTAATAAACAAGATGAATCTTTTTTCAAAAAAAAACACTTTTTTAAAAAAAGATTTCCAAATACAAAAAGAGTTCTTATATTTGCACCGGAGAGTTGGCAGAGTGGTCGAATGCGGTGGTCTTGAAAACCATTGTACCGTGAGGTACCGGGGGTTCGAATCCCTCACTCTCCGCTATAAGCAAAAAGAGCCTACAACAGTCAATGTTGTGGGCTTTTTTTATGTCTATTCGTTTTTAGTGATGGAACAAAAACAAATTCAACTATTCGGTCTAGAGATAAGGGAGGCAGGTAGGTGATTTACACTTATTACAGTAGCTTGTTTTTGAATTTCACTATTCATTACTTTCTTAATAAGAATAAATTTTGATATTTTCTAATAAGAAATGAAACAAAATAAAATTACATACGTATTGTATACTGAAATTAAATAATATTACTCTGCTCCTACACTCTGTACCTACAGTCTTTATATTATTAATGATTAAAGCTTTCAGTTTACATTAGTAAACGATGTCATTGTACAATTTAAGAATGGAAATAATTTTTTTGAACAAATTTTGGATACTCCATATTTAATTATATCTTTGCCAACCACATCGGAACAATAAGCTATTTATAAATGGGGAAAGATAATTATTATAATGTATACTAAGTAAGTTATTCAGAGAGATTATTCAATAAATACCTATATAAATTAAGGAATTGTAAAATAATAAGTAATCAACTTCTTGAGTGTTATTTTGCGCTTATATTTTGTTGCAAAAGTCCCAATTAACCTAACCTATAACTGGGTAAGTTTTCTTTTTGCATCTTGTATGAACCCAAAATACCTACCTAGAGAGATAAATACATTTACTATTCCTAAATACAAATGATTGTAAGTGTGCTAGAATTTTGCTATGCTTTAAATCATTAAGAATAACATTTTTTTAAAAAGATGATGATAATAATGCTGTGCTTAGGAACAGTAAAAAAATAAATTTTATTTTGATTGATAAATTTGCCGCTATACTTCGTTAAAAAGCCTCACCAATGCCCTGCATTGCCTACGTTTTTTGCCTCGTCTAGTGTCAAATTTACCTGATCAAAACTAGTACTTATTTTTCACTCGTTCCTAATGAATATAAATAGCATTTATCTAATCAATAATATTCAACCTATAACGTTTAACACTTTAAATCTTTTAAGATGAGAAAATTATTTGCTTTATTTTTAGCTGCAGGTCTTTTTGTTGGCACACTTTCTTCTTGTAACAAGTGTCAAAATTGCCAAACAAGAACGACTGTAACAGATGCTGATGGAAATATTATTTCTGATGAAACTGTTGATGGAGGAGAAATCTGTAATAGCGAGTCTATTGACTTATGGGAAGCAGCAAGTACGGAAACAACAAGTGGTGGTTTTACTTCTAAAGTAGAGGCTACTTGTGAGTAAATATTAATTAATCGTTAAATAATAAGGAACAGTAAAAAAATAACTGTTCAATTTTGATTGATAAATTTAACCCTATACTTCGTTAAAAAGCCTCGCCAATGTCCTGCATTGCCTACGTTTTTTGCCTCGTCTAGTGTCAAATTTTCCTAACCAAAATTTGTAAATTTATTTTTCACTTGTTCCTAACGTACTTTTAGCTAGAAAATAACCATTTCATTTCATGCTGGTTATACATTTGAATAGTATACTTGCATAAAATGAAATGGTGATTACATTATCATAGTAAAATTTTTACATACTCACTTTGTTGTAGTATAAAGCATTAGTCAAAGAATGTATTTTTAATAAACTTTCTTCATATTCTTTTTGGGGATCTGACTCGGCAGTAATAGCCCCTCCTGCTTGCAGGGAAAGATATTGTTTTTTTTTGCTATACAACAAAGATCTAATCACTACGTTAAAGTCAAAATCACCTTCTGGACTGATATAACCAATAGCTCCTGAATACAAGCCTCTTTTACTTGCTTCATAAATTTCCATCAATTGCATCGCTGAAATTTTAGGCGCACCTGTCATAGATCCCATTGGAAAAGTCGCTTTCAATAAATCTACAAAGTGATATTGATCTTTTAATTGTGCTGAAATGGTTGAAATGAGGTGAAATACTGCTGAAAAACCATAAATTCCGTACAATTCCTCCACTTTTACCGTCCCCCATTGAGCCACTTTGGATAAATCATTTCTTACCAAATCAACAATCATCACATTTTCTGAACGATCTTTCTTAGATTGTAATAAACGTGCTTGCAATAACTGATCTTCCCACAAATTATTGCCTCTTTTAATTGTCCCTTTAATGGGTTGGCTAATCACTTTCTGCCCTTGTTTTTGCAAATAGCGTTCTGGGCTAATACTCAAGGCAAAATGATCCTGTAAAGCTAAAAAAGCACTAAAAGGAGCTTTAGCGGCTTGATTGAGTTGCCAAAAAGTAGCATAGGGATCAATGGATGCTTGATCTACATAAAATTCCTGACAAAAATTGGCTTCGTAAATATCTCCTCTTAAAATATGTGTCTTGATTTTTTGTACCTGCTGGATATAGCTTTCATAAGACAGCCTACTTTTAAAAGATAACTGCTCAAATCGTTGATTGGCTTCATGGAGATTTGATGGAATGGATGTAGCTTGAATTTGTTGGTAAATCAACTGTGGTGTAAGTTGTATATCTTGGCTTTCTATAAGAATTTGCCCATCTTTAGTAAATAGAATGCGAATGCTTGCTTTAAAAAAGAATAAATCAGGAAAGTTTAAATTATCGTTATTTTGGGAGCTTAAGTTTTCAATAGCATTTTTTAAATCATAGCTTAGATAACCATAGAGCCAATGTTTGCTTTGCTGGTGAAATGTTTTTAAAGCCTCAAAAGGTGAGATCGACGTTTTTGGAGTAGTGGAACTAATAGAAAGAGTGTTTGTATTGGCTTTTCCAATGGCAATAACCGCATCAAAACGACTATAACGGTCATGAGAATATTGATTACTGTCTAAATGGGCAATAAACGGAAACGATTTTGCCCAAAAAAAGGCACGCTGCTTAAATAATGGCGATAGAGAAAAGGACAGGCTTTGCATTATTTTTATATCTTTCGTATTTAACGATCAATCAAACAAACAAGTTTTATTGTCGTAAGTTCAAACAAAGATATATTGTAATTGGCGAGCCGCAAAATCTTTATCCTGATATAATTGGTACCTTGGTAAAGGCTCACTCTTCTATGCTGATTTCCACAATTTTACCTTCTTCTAATACAATATATAACTCTAATTCCGTATCGCTGGTGGTGACTTGCCCAATTAAAAACTCATCCTCAGATTGATTGCCTTCATGCTTAAATTCAACCATTAAAATGATTTGATCAGCAAAAAAATGTTCTAATGCTTTGATGGTGCCAACACGATCAAAGGCATTTTCTGTTTCTAATAATTGTAAATCCACTTCATCTCCTAATAAATCTATTAGCTTTAAAAAGGACTGGTTTGTAATGATTTCCTTAACTTTGTCCGTCGATTCACTTTGAGCAAAAAGTGGAAAGTGATTGAAACTACAGATCAACAAGATCAATAGATACTGTGTTAGATGTTTCATAATGAAAGGGTTTCTGATTAGTCAATATTTTATGGATAAGTAACAGTCAAAAAATAATTTCCTCATTTTGATGGATAAATTT
>JAHDFT010000109.1 GCA_020628015.1 Bacteroidota bacterium | reverse complement strand
AAACGGCCGCATAATTGTAGCGCAATTTTGAACACCCTACCCTGCTAGGGTCGAGATGTTGGGGGAACTTTTATTTACTAACGTACTATGACCGCTATGCGGTCATTAAGAAAGATAGCTAACATACCTAGGTCTAAGTATAAGACCTTCATAATAAGGATTACACCTTCCCCCCAATAGTCATGCACTCTATTTATATACGATAAACTACACTAGCTAGGTTAACGCATTAAATACATTTTCCCTACTTCATTTCTAAATAAACGATCTATTTCTTGAAAATTAGGGTTAATGTCCGTTCCATTAACTTTTGCTACCACTCGATAAAGATATACGCCATTCGCCAGTAAATTACCATAATTATCCGTACCATCCCAAGCATAATCGGTCAAATTCTGCCCGATATGGATCGGTCCCAATTCCTCTTTATTGATCTCTTTAACCACTCGTCCTGTTGGGGTCATGATTTGTATTTTGAAAAAATCAGGCACGACAGTTCCCGTTAATTGGAAGGCAAAGCGTGTCGAAGAGGTGAATGGATTGGGATAGTTTAATACGTGGGTAATGGTCGATTCTTTAATGATCTCAAAGGTCGTCTTATAACTCTGGCTTGCAAAGTAGTTTCCACTACGGTCTTTCGCTTGTACCTCCATCAAATAAAGCCCATTCAACTCAAAAGAAGGCGTATAAATCAAAGTTGCCTTATTATTGCCTGTTTCTGCTTCATCTGAGCTTGCTGGAATAAAAGTGATGTCTTCACTATTCAAAGAAATAGCAGTAACGGTTTCAGAAGGCTCTCCATTTTCATCTGGCATATATAACTTTAGCTCAAAATCACTCAGATTATCTAGTGCCAAAAAGCGACTATCATCCTTTAGTTGAATCACAATTTCTGGTTCTGCGGAGATCAATTCCCCATCAATAATATGTCGGCCATCAAAGGTGACATCTAGTACTGGATTGACAATATCACCTAGCACAAAAAAGTCAAATAACAAGAGATTATTGAATACTCGTTTTTCTTGTTGATCAAAATTAGGATTCACCTCTACTTTCAAGCGATTATTGCCTGATAAACCGACAGCATTATAAGCAAACTTGGCAATGATCATTTCTCCTGAAGGAATTGGAGCTTCTTTGACATAAATTACGGTATCCAATACATTATTCGCAATAATCGAATAGGCAATTAGAACGCTATCTGTTGTGTTTTCTTCTACATTCCACAAACCCATTTCTAGTTCTAGCAATCCGCCTTGTTGTAGGGTATCACTTTTAAAAATGAGATGATCATTGGTACTGATTGCCAATTCTGGTACTCGCTCAAAATAAACTCGCCAATAGTCTAATTGGGCTTTGGTGTAGGTGATACTATCGGTAATGGTGGCTTCTAATTGTATAAAAGGATATTGCGTTGCATCAATATCTGCTAAACTAAGTAATCCCTCTAATTGATCTGCTTCTTTTAGTAAAACTGAATTTCCTAATTCATCTAATCCATATACTAGTATCTGTGTTTCCAAAGCTGTATCATCATCTGTCTTTAAAGCCCAATGCAAAGATTCCCAGTTTTTAGCAGGTCCTATTATTGGTGAATAAATACGCCCATCACCTTCTGCCCCTTTCACTATTGCATTATAAGCAATACTATCTTTGGTAATCCCTGCATTAGGATCAATATTCCCTATCCTCAACCTACTAGGATAATTGGGAATATCTTTTCGTCCAAAGAGAATAAAGGATTGATTTTCACTAATCCCAGCGGTTTGGACTTCAGGAATGCCTAATTCTTCCAAGAATTGGAGTAATGGATTATTGAAATTGGAGGCAAGGCTGTTCATCCGGTGTTTATTTACCCCCATTACCACCACATAATCCCCAACTTTTACTTCTTCCTCTATAAACTGCACCATCGCCTCTAATTGGTCTGCATCTGCTGTATTGAACTCGATCAAACTGATATCACTAGATTGACAATGGCTATTACCAAAATTTCCTATTCCACTACAAACCCCAGAGCCAGAAGCTCTTGTAGCATAAATAGGCTCTAGCTTTGAACCAGATTTGAATACCATAAAACCAATTCCTCCTTTACAAGTATTATGTAAACAAGAACCTTGCTTTAATACCTCTCCATTCAAAACAATTCCATTATCTCCATAATTATCATAATCATTCACAATACGAATGAGATTATCTTCAAATTGATGATCAAATAAACGACTGACACTATCAATACGATAATTACTGAAGCGATTTTGGGCAAATTGGTAATAGTGAGATTGATTCCATCCTTTGCCTGGTTCATTTAAATAGATAAAAGAGCTTTGTTTCCAATTCGCTGGCTCGTTATTTTCTGGCTTTTTACTCGCTCTCCAATAATATACCGTATTATCTTGAAAGTCAATATCTGGTTGCCATTCAATGATCCCTGCTTCACTATTCACCTCTGTACTTACAGGATTGCTAAACAAACTTGTGGTGTCTATTTCTAATACATAATCAACTGCCTCTAATAAGGGTTGTCCTGTAGCAGCAAAAAGCGTTACATCTTGTCCACCACCTACAATAGAAAAATCACATGGAGCAAGCGGAATCAGTAAATCGGATAATACAAATAGTTCTTTGGTGATTATATTATTATCTTCACAATCTTCGGCAACATTATTTTCGTAATCAATAGAAACGGTAAAATTATTGGCTCCTTCTACTAGGTCTTTATCACCTGTAGGTAGTTTGATGGTTAAGGTATCTAAATAGGGTACAATGGGATATTCTCGTAAAGCAACTTGCGCTGTACTTCCATCTGGATACTCTCGATCAATAGATATCCAGACCATTTCTCCATTGGCTTGACCAAAATTTCGCAAGGCAATTTTAACATCAAAAGAGTCTATATCTGTACTCAATAAAGCAGGTTCAAAAAATACGCCCGCTTCTTCTAGGACTAACTCAGGTTCTTTCCAAGAATTAATAATAATTGCTGGATCTCCTGCATAGGTATATTCTTGAACCGTATTTTTAATAAAACTGCCGCTATTGGGATCAGTATAGATGTCTAAAATCGTTGCCTGGATAGCATCCCCTACAGGTTGATTGTACATCTCCCCACAAAAATTCTCATAGACTCTTGATAAATATTGATTTAAATAGCCTGGATACCCTAGTGTAGCTGTTGCCAAAAAGCCTATAGAGCCTAGATTATCGGCCATGGTATAATTTTCAGATAAAGAAAGAACTGGTTCGCCTCCTTGTTCACTATACACATGAATATTCCCTACTAGACAAGAACCCGTCATAATGAAAGGGAATTTTCCAAAGTTCCGATAGTCTTCTGCATTCTTTAAGCCAACGCTAAAACCAGAATTAGAGGAGTGTCCAAAGAAAGTAATAACAGATAAACCATTATTGATATATGGGTCTAGCTCTGCTTGTAAATCAATAACCGCATCTGTATTTTTATTGTAAGTAAAAACAACCCTTCCACCATTCTTTTCTCCCTCAAATAAGGCTTTGTAATTATCTAAGTATCTAGTAAATTGTTCTGATTCTAGTAGGTTACTTCCTCCTGCAATGTGCATGGCATCTTTCATCCACAAACGATTATCTATAGAGCAATCTTTGCTTTGTTGTAAGGATTCATACTGAATGACCTTATCTAGGTATTTACGAACATCATTGGAAGTAATGGCTGGTATTCGCCCTGTGGCGATGCGTTGATCATAGGAAAAATTATTGGAACTGGTCAACATCACATCCGATGGTGTTACTCCAAAAGTAGGTACTAAACAAAGGTCAGAGACTTTGCCTCCTAAGTCTGTAAACTTACTATATACTGTTGATTTACCAATTAATAATAAATACTCAGGGTCTACCTCCCAATTATCTATGGCATAACTAATAAATTTTTTAATCGCCAAAGGATGCTTACTAATCCCCCAAGCAAATTGATCATACAATTCTTCTATACTTACCACCGTTACATTATATCCCCGTCCCTCTTGGCTTTCTCTGTATACTTTATATCGCTCTACTTGATTTACCTCCCCTGCCATTAATTGGGGATGGGAAATAATCAAATAATTGCCTTGATTTTCTAAAGCACTAAAGTCTGTAAATTGTACTGTTGTTAGTTGCTCCACAGCACCAAAGCCATTGTTATTATTAAAAATGAATAGGTTTCTTGCCGCTTCAATGTCATTTCCTTGTGGCAAATTCAATTGATAAACCGACCTAGCCGCATCATACACTGCTTCAAAACGCCAATTATTGGTCAAATCATAGACCGTAACATTCCCTGTTCCTCCATCAAAATTCTCAAATTCAATATATCGTTCTCTATTATCTGCTAGACTCAACTCAAATCGGTCTTTCCCTTCAAAATTAAATTCACGGGGATAGTCTACATAAATGTATCCAATCCTATTTTTATTTCGAATATCTGGTCTAAGTGCCTTGACAAACAAAATATTCCAAGTATCCTTTATAATTCTACTAACAGGAAACTCGTAACTTACTGGTAATATATCATAACCATCATACCAAGTCTCCAAATCTAATTCATCATTAAAATAGATTTCTACAGGATGATCCTGTGATTCTCCAAACTCTTCAGATGCGCCAATCAAATTAAATTGAATCTTGGCATTTTCTCCAGCATCATAAACATGTGGCAATTGCATATAAAAATTACCTCCTTGTAAATCTGAATCAAATACTTTACTTGCGAAACCTTCTCCTTTACCAAATTCAGGAGGATAAGCATTATCTGAGCCTGTTCTTAGAGGTTCGCCATTATTATGTTGTGCAGGAAATAGCTCTTTATGCTGATGAATATAGTGACTTTCTGGGCTTGGCGTATTGTCTAGGTTGTTGATTTGATTGCGAAAGTGTAGGTTATTGGTAAGGGTTTCATCCCATACAAGATAATAACTAGATATATCAGAAAAAAGATTATTTTCTGGTACAGGTTGATGATTTGCCGATTGATACAGTTGCACATCAAATTCCCCATCATTTTTCCGTCCTACAAATTCGATATAATCATTAGGTCCCAAATCCCCATCTGCGGAAAAAAATAAAGGTTGTAGCCTGCCTTTATGATAGAGTTGATAGCCTACGGAAGTTAAGGGCAAACCTTTGGCTTGTAATTGACTAGCAGGAATGCGATAAACGCCATCCTCTGCTACTTTGATTTTATAGTAAGTGAGTGAATAATCAATCCACTCATTATAATAAGTACTGGTCTGGGCAAATAAAGTCGTTATACTTAGATAAACGAACATTATTATTCCTAGTGATAATTGTTTCATAGTTGATTGAATGATTGAAATTAATTAGATATGTTGCCTATGGTTATGGAACAAAGTAAGTTCCTCCATATACTATATTGTAATTAATGAGCCAATACACTTACCTCATCAAATACATTTTACCCATATCCTTTTCAAAGAAAGCATCAGTAGCTGTCTGATAATTTTCTAAATCTTGGCCATTTACACGAGCAATCACTCGGTATAAGTATACCCCATTTGCGAGTTGATTGCCATAGCTATCCGTTCCATCCCATACAAAGTCGGTCACATTTTTACCAATGCGGATTTCCCCTAGTTCTGCCTGTGTAATCTCTCTCACCACTTTACCAGTAGGAGTCATGATTTGCACTTTCATAAATTCAGGCACCTGGGTTCCTGTTAATAAAAAGACAAAACGGGTTGAGCTTGTAAAAGGATTTGGATAGTTGAGCAACTGGCTAATCATTGGCTTTTTGATGATTTCAAAGGTAATGCTATAGGCACGCTCATCTCTGCTAAATGCATTACCAGAGCGGTCTGTAGCCTCTACACGTAATTCGTATAAACCATCATCCAGAAACTCAGGATGAAGTAGTACACTTGCTTCATTATTGCCTTCACTTGTTGCTGACATTTGGGCAGGAATAAACTGCGCCCATTCTTCAGTAAGGCTCAAAGGAACTTCACGTGTAGGTTTACCCGTAGCTTCATCTGGATAAACAAGAATCACATTAAAATTTTCGGGATTGTCAAGTGGTAGATACACATTCTCATCTTTGAGGCGAATAAATATTTCGGGTGAGGCGGATATAATTTCGCCATCCAGAATGTGTCTACCATCGAAAGTAACATCAATAATTGGGTTGACTTGATCTTGCCTAATAAAGAACGGCACAAACATTTTGTTGTTAAAGGCAAATTTTTCAAGTAAGGTGCCGCCTGGATTGATTTCTACTTCGATTTTACTATTACCTGCTGGCATATCAATTGTATTATGGGTGAATTCTTCAATAATAGTTTCGCCAGCTTTAATTAATGAAATGGTCTTAAATATAGTAGGTAGTTTTTTATTCTCTGAATTGGTTAAAACATACTTGGCTTGTATATTCTCCATATCTTGGCTGCCTGCATTGGTGATCGCATAACGCAAAGTCATGGTTTGTCCTTCAAAAATGGTATCGGTTATTTCTAGTAAAGCTCTACTATTGAGGGCTAATTCACCAGCCATTTCATAATTTACTCGCCAAAAATCCAATTGTGGTGGAGTTAATAATGGATCGCTCACATAGGCTTTCAAACGAATATAACGATATTCCTGAGCATCAATACTACTCAGATCAAGTGGTAAATCTGCTAGAGATACTCGCATCAATCTTTCTTCTGAGTCATCTTTTCCAATGCCCATGACATCTAGGCGTACTGAATCTTGATCAATATCTAGTGCTTCTAGGCTAGAATAATCAGCAGTTACAGATTCCCAGTTCAAAGCAGGTCCAATCCTAGAAGAGTAGGTTAAGGCATTATCAAATTTACCAATCGCACTCAACTCCACATCTAAAACACTACCTGTATGAAATTCTCCTGGATAATTTGAATGTCCTTTTCTACCAAAAGCAATAAAGGATTCCTCTGGATTTGCCTTCGTTCTAGCTTCTGGAATCCCTAGACTTTCCATAAAATCAAAGATTTCATCTTGTCGGTCAAACATCCTTAGATCACTATCATTTGTTCCTAGTCGATGCTCCAAACTACTGAAAATCAAGACATAATAACCATCAGGAATCGTTTCATTCATAAAAATGAGCATGTCATCTAATTGACGACGGCTATTGGTAAAGAATTCAACACCAAATTTTTCGCCTGACCCACACTGTACATTACCATAAGAACCCGTACACTCACAATCTCCTGAACAACTCAAATTCTCCTTGAAGGAACCTAGAGGATCTAAGATTTTTGAAGGTTTGAATGAAACGATATTGAAGCCTCCAGCACAAAAACTTTTCAAACAGGAACCAAAAATAAGTTGATTGGTATAATTTTGAATGATTCGGACTCCAAATAAGGAATTACGATCATTTTGTGCAGAAATAATATTCTCCTCCCCACTAAAATCAAACAACCTACTCAAACTGTCTAAGTACATTCGATTATAGGTATTTTCCTGAAATTGGTAAAAATGAGATTGACTCCACCCAGCAGCTTCATTGCGATCATATAAAAAGGAATTGACCTGCCAATTAAAGGCGGTTAAACTAGGGGTCAATTGTGTAGCTCGCCAATAATATACCTTTCCATCTTCAAACTCAAAATTAGGCTCCCATTCAATTACACCTGACAAACTATATAAGGCGGTATCAGCTAGTGGTCGGTTAAATGTTGCTGTCGTATCAATTTGCAATTGATAAGGTAATTTATCTAGAATTGGTTGCCCAGTAGAAGCCATGAGCTTTACCTTATCTGTATTGACAATAGACATATTGCAAGGTGCAATCGGTACCAATAAATCCGCAAAAACAAAGGCTTCTGCTTTGACCTGATTATTATCATAGCAGTCCTCCTCAATGGTCATGTTTGGATTGACTTTTATATCAAATTCATTATTTCCTGCAATCAAACTCACATCTCCAATCGGTACATAAAAATATAAAGTATCTCTATAGCTTGGCACCTCAAAAGATCGGGTATAGGTATCTACTGTACTACTATTAGGATAAGTGCGGTCAATTTGTATTTCTATAGAGTCTTGCTCGTAACGTCCCATATTAGACAGGACAATTTTGACCGCAAAAGAATCTAGGTTGGCGGTAATATTTTCGGGTTCAAAGAAAATATCTTCCTGTTCCAGTATAAACTCTGGTCGTTCAAAATAACCAATCCGTATTGCTGGATCTCCTTGATAATTGAACTGCTCTGAGGTAAATTTGAGCTGCTGACTTTCTGGATATAAAAACTCGATGGTATCCACCGTTTTTTGAATGCTCATTCCAATTGGCTCTCCAAAATCCTCTGTACAAAAGCTTTCATACAATTTAGACATATAAATATTCATATAAGAAGGGAAACCAAAGGCTACTGTAGCAATAAATCCTATTGCACCTAAAGAATCTGCCAATACATAATCTTCTGACATAGAAATACTCTCTATCGTTGTCGCATGTACATCTCCTACAAAACAAGAACTTGATAAAACGAAAGGAAGTTTGTTATGATTGGTATAATACTCTGGTCCTTCTAATGCAACATCCCAATATTCGGAGGAAGAGTGTCCCACAAAATTGATGATGCCTAGTCCATTATTCATTAAAGCGTCTAGCTCTGGGTTTTCTACTTCTTCACTACCAATACTTTCCTTTTTGAAGGTAAAAACAACTTCTCCTGCAATATTCCCTTGTTCATAGAGCTGTTCATAATATCTGAGGTAATTGGCAAAATCTCTAGCTTCTTTGGCATCAAATCCTCCAGCAATATGCAAGGCTTCTTTTGCCCATGCTCTATCTTCTTTGGTACATGGTTTAGGCTGTTCATAAGCAATGACCTTATTCAAATAAGCCCTTACTTGCTCTGGACTTCTAGCAGATACTCGGCCAGTTGCCAATCTAGGGGCATACCTTCCATTAACCTCTGAACTAAACTCTAAATCTGTCCCTTTATTTCCATAGGTTGGCACCAAGTTTTTGGAAAACTCTGAGCGATTATTATTCCCATGCACAAAGTATTGATAATCAATAGACTTCCCTAGTAGAAATAAATTCGTTGGTGCAATTTGCCAGCGTTCAATGGCTTGATTCACAAAATATTTAATACTCAAAGGATGCTTTCTAACTCCATAAGCATATTGATCGTACAATTCTTCTATGTCTACCACTATAGCTTGGTAATCACCTCCTTCTACTGAACTTCGATAGGCTTGGTATCGCTCCACCTGATTGACATTTCCTTGCATTAGGAAAGGATGGGAAATAATGATATAATCACCTTGATTTGCCAGCTCGCTATAATCCTTGAACTGTTTACGTTCCATTGTCTGCACTTCTTGTTTCAGACATCCTCCATTAATCAGGCAGGAAGTACTGTAAAAAGTCAATTGTCGTTTGACTGCTGTATTCGCTCCTGCTGGAAGATTGAAGTAATATTTTCCGTTTTGTTCTACTGGAACAATTCGCAACTGATTGGTTTGGTCATATAATACGGGCTGTACGCCTCCATCAAAGTTTTCAATTTCCAAATAAGTAGCCTCATTATTGTCTAAAGTAAATTCAAATACTTCTTCTCCTTCAAAATTAAAGGTATGTGGATAACGCAATCCATAATACACAATCGACACTTTATCAACGACGATTTGTGGCTGTAATATGGTTTGGAAATGGATGGTATTGGCAATCTTCAGTTGATCTAAGGGGATTTCTTTGGAGAAATCAGCGATGTGATAGCCCTCAAAAAGGGTATCTGAAACAGTTACACTATTGAAACGCAACTTAAAATGATGGTCAAATAAATTGGAAGGGTCATTAGATTGCCCTACGACTCTGGAATAAAAATAACCTTGCTCCTCCCCTCCTCGATACACATTTTCGAGGCTAAAAGAGATGGATTTGGTTTGATTTTCTAGTATATAGTAATCTACAAAGCCTTCTCCCTCTCCAAAAGCAGAAAAATAATTGGCATAACCACCGATTCCATAGTAAGGAACTCCTTGTGAAAAATTGGTTGCAATATCTTCTCGCATTTCTCGCCAACAAAACTCCGCTGCTGGTGCAGGATTCCCAATATCATTGGTAGGCTGACCATATCTCAAACCATCTTGATTGGCATCCCAAACCAAAAAATAAGCTGCTGTATCATTAAACAAGCTTTGATTTGGATTTAAATGAAATTTTGGTTTTTCATATAATGCTTCATCAAAAGCTCCAGAGTTCTTGTGTCCTATAAATTCAAAATAATCACCAGCATCTAGGCTCCCTCCTGTCGAAACATGTAGCGGCACTTCTTTTCCCAAGTGAAATAAGCGGTATTTACTTGGATCTTGTGGTAAATTATGCTCTTCTAATACACTAAAAGGTAGCCGATGTAAGCCATCTTCTGTGATTTTTATTTTATAGTAGGTTTGGTTATAATCAATCCAGCTATTGGTATTTTGTGCTAAAACTTGACTTAGCCCTAGCAATAAAAATATTATTGATGTTAATACTTTTTTCATATTATTTTCATTGGTAAAAAACAATCGGGTATAGACGAGAAAATGAGGTAGTAATTTACTGTCATAAATAAAAACAGACTACTGTAAATCTATTTTTTCAATTCTATTTTTAGAGAAAAAACATGTGAAAACACTCCATCTCCTATTCTATTCAAACCTGTAAAAGCATAATCAATAGCTAACTCTCTAATCTTGATCCCTAATCCAGCATTCGGTTGGATACTAAAAAGGTCTGCCCCATCTACATCATTGGTATATTGTTGCATATTATTGAGTCCGAATCGGAAAAATACCATATCATCATAGCCTAACTCTAATCCTAAGTGTGGGTCCATACTGACAAAATCACTCTTGATTAAGGTATTTCTTTTCCCATCAAAAGTAAAATCAATATCAAATTCCGATTTTAAAGCTATTTTTTCACTTATTGATAAGCTATAAGCCAAACCTGCCACAATTCTTTGTCCAGTTAGCTCTACTGTATTGACTGGAATAATATTTTCGGTCAACTGTAGAATTTCTTTTTCTTCTGGGGTAAAACTAAAAGACCAAGAGTTATAGGATACAGGAAAATCCTTAGCCGTCACCCCTAAAATCAATTGCTCACTTAGTGCATATTGAATCCCTAAGTCAATCCCCATTCCCCAAGACTGAGCAAATGGCCCGACTCTTCGGTGAATGATTTTGGCATTTCCTCCAATTTGTAATTTCCCAATCGTTTGAGCATAAGACAATAGAAAGGCATAATCTGCGGCAGAAAAGGCGGTGACATTATCAAAATTAATGCTTCCATCTGCATTGAGAAGGTAAAGCGTGTTGGGAATGTCATCTACACCAAATCGAATGGCAGAAATACCAATAGTTCGTTTTCCATCTGCTACAGGAATCGCTACACCTAAGTAATCGTATTTAGAAACGCCTGCAAACCATTCAGCATGCATGGCTGCTACTTGTAAATTATTCACCTTATTCAATCCAGCAGGATTCCAATAAGCAGCAGTGACATCATCTACTAAAGCGGTCTGTACATTACCCATAGCTAGTCCTCTAGCTCCGACACCTAATGATAAAAACTCATTACTATAAGTTCTGGTTTGTTGGGCAAAACTAGATTCTGTAACTAATCCACAGAGTAGGCTTATGATTAGGATAAAGACTTTTTTCATCGTATTATATATTGTTTATTTTTTTCATAAAAATTAAGCAGGCACACCAATCCTTTTCTGTATAAATAATGATACCCAAAAAAGATGATGTAAAAATACGGATCATTTGAATGATAATAACGTTATTGTGGGAAAAATCGAGTAAACTATGAAAGACTTCATAAATTGCCTATTTATAAGGACAAGATTAAACACATTAAGTTTTTAACAAACAATGTGAATCCTAAAGTGGTCTTACATTAATTACAATTATCGAAAAATCGCAGGATCGGTTTTGGGAAGCTTGAAATCAGAATGTAGGGAATAAATTTACTTGCTGTGGTGATGACCAAGATTTCATAAGTCCTTATACTTATCCTGATCACTAAATATCACACAATACTGATACCTTAACATACTTAAACGGTTGCAAATAGGTGAAAAATAAAACGATTTACTTTCCAGAATTAGATGTATTACGCTTTTTGGCGTTTCTAGGTATTTATATCTATCATACCATTCCACATCAAGCATCCGAAAGTCATCTGCTTCTACAAGGTATTAGTCATTTGGCAAGTGTGTGTTATCTGAGTATTGACTTTTTTTTCGTCTTATCTAGCTTCCTATTGACTTATTTGGCTTTAGAAGAATACAAACGCACCCAAGCATTTTCCATTCGTCAATTCCTAATTCGTCGAACACTTAGAATTTGGCCTTTATATTACTTCATTCTTTTCATAGGATTTGTCTGTTTGCCCACAATAGCAGGGATTTTTGGTCAAACAATTACCACCCCTGATCCATTTTACTTTCTATTTTTTCTGAGTAACTACAATTTAGAGCCGATGCTTTTCTTATTGGCTTTTCTTTGGTCAATAGCTGTTGAGGAACAATTTTATATTTGTTGGGCTTTTGTCTTAAAGTTTTTGCTTCAAAAATTACCCTGGGTTATTACTTGTTTATTCATTGGTTTTATTAGTTTCAAAATTTACGCCCTTCAAAATGGTGTAGACACCTATCACCACACCCTCAACTATCTACCCAATTTTGCTAGTGGGGCTTTACTAGCTTGGTTTTGCCAAACTAAAGCGACTCAATTTAAACGATGGACGCAAATTCCTACTTGGCAAATTACCTTGATTTGGGCAAGTATTATAGGAATATTTCTATCGGTTTCGTGGATTTATCGAAACTTAGCCCTATTTACCTACGTAGATAATATCGTTCTGTCACTCTGTTTTGCATTTATCATTGCCGAACAAGCCTTTTTTAAGCATTCCATTTATAAACTGAGTCGATTAAAAAAATTAATCTATCCAGGCAAAATTACTTATGGACTTTATTGTTATCATGGCTTGGCTTTAACCCTTTCTTATAAAGCACTAGATATACTCCAATTGCCTTATAAACATCATCCAGTAATGATTTTGGTAAACCTAATCCTAAGTTTTATTTTTGCTCACTTATCTTATCGCTATTTGGAGTTGTTTTTTCTTCGTTTGAAAAAGAGAAATTACAGCTAGTGGTTAAAGTCCTAAGTTCTTGACAATTTTTATTGACTATCCTTAAACTTG
>JAHDFT010000108.1:10176-13250 GCA_020628015.1 Bacteroidota bacterium | reverse complement strand
ATTTATTTTTGATTCATTGCTCAACAATATTCAAAATACTGCTATCACCTAATAAATTTTGCAGCTTATGAAATACCTAACCTACATCATTTACTTTCTGCTGCAATTGTCAAACTCTGATGAAGCACAACAAATCCGAGCGAGGCAAGAGCTAAAACCAATCGCTCCTATTACTGCATCGACGGTGGATATGTCTTTAGCAGCAAATAGTGATTCTATCTTTATCAATGAAATACTATGGCGAAATAATCGCAAACTGAATTGGCAGGACTTTACTGCCGAGCCAGATCATTATAGCAACTTCTCTGCCATTACTTCTACCTATTTGGAAGAAGAACATGGCTGTAGTGATGATGGTGATTTTATCTATCACGTTAGAGCTGTTTTTGTCAAAGATCTTTCTTGGTCAAGAGATCATTATTCAGCAGATTTATTGGCTCATGAACAAATTCACTTTGACATCACAGAATATCATGCTCGAAAACTTCGACTGTATTTTGAAAGTCTGCAAAATCCTTGTGGAATGCCACAAGAACTCATTGAATTTACCGTAGATAGCTTATTCAATGAAATGGCAAAAGCACAAATGCTCTATGATGAACATACTTATCATGGCTTAGATAAGAGCAACCAAAAGACATGGGCAGATTTTGTAGATCGACAGTTAGAGAAATATGAAGACTATCAGAATAAATGAAGGACTATTTCTTGACTATAATAAAAATTGTTCCACGTGGAACAATCCATAAAATAAAAACAAAATCAAAAAGCATGTTCCACGTGGAACATGCTTTTTGCGTTGATGGAGAAATCTTTGTTCAATGGGAACTGAAAGCCAAATGAAAGAGTATACATACCACAAGTACGCAGTAAGATTGCTATCTTATTTGTAGTCAATCAGGCAACCATTTTATATGAAAATATTCGTACCTTTGTGATTGCCAAAAATAATACAACCATGTTTCAAGAATACGATGTAATAGTAGTTGGTGGTGGACATTCTGGATGTGAAGCAGCAGCAGCGGCAGCCAATTTGGGCTCCTCTGTTTTGCTCATTACCATGAATATGCAAACCATCGGTCAAATGTCCTGCAATCCTGCAATGGGTGGGGTGGCTAAAGGACAAATAGTACGGGAAATAGACGCACTAGGTGGCTATTCTGGTATCGTTACGGATCGCACAATGATTCAGTTTAGAATGTTGAATCTATCCAAAGGTGCTGCGATGTGGAGTCCAAGAGCGCAAAGTGATCGTATGCTTTTTGCCAAAGAATGGCGAACAATGTTAGAGCAAACACCAAATGTAGATTTTTGGCAGGAAATGGTTGTGGGTTTATTGGTGAAAGAGAATAGAGTAGTGGGCGTTAAAACAAGTATGGGCTTGGAGGTAAAATCTAAAACTGTTGTGCTAACCAATGGCACCTTCCTTAATGGTCTCATTCACATCGGAGAAAAACAATTCGGTGGGGGTAGGGCAGGAGAAAGAGCTGCGGTAGGACTTACTGCACAACTAGAAGCTCTAGGTTTTGAATCTGGTAGAATGAAAACAGGTACGCCACCAAGAGTAGATGGACGCTCCATTAATTATGAAATGATGGAAGAACAATTCGGTGATGAAAATGTCGAAGGTTTTTCTTTTACCGAGGATGTCAATCTCAAAGAACAACGCTCCTGCTGGATGACCTATACCAATCCTGAAGTACATGAAATCCTTAAAACAGGCTTTCACCAATCGCCTATGTTCAATGGACGCATTAAAGGATTGGGGCCACGTTATTGCCCTTCTATTGAAGATAAAATCAATCGTTTTGCTCAAAGAGATCGACATCAGATCTTTGTAGAACCAGAAGGCTGGGATACGGTAGAAATCTATGTCAATGGTTTTTCTACTTCCCTAGCAGAAGATGTTCAGCACAAAGCATTGAGAAAAATTCCTGGCTTTGAAAATGCAAAAATGTTTCGTCCAGGCTATGCAATTGAATACGATTATTTTCCACCTATTCAATTGTATCATTCCTTAGAAACAAAACTAGTCGCAGGACTCTTTTTTGCTGGTCAAATTAATGGGACAACGGGTTATGAGGAAGCAGCTTGTCAAGGATTGATGGCGGGTATTAATGCCCACCGCAAGGTAAAAGAACTAGAACCACTAACCATCAAGCGATCTGAAGGTTATATCGGTGTATTGATTGATGACCTCATTAATAAAGGCACTGAAGAACCTTACCGCATGTTTACTTCTCGTGCAGAATATCGCATCCTTCTTCGTCAGGATAATGCAGATATTCGCTTGACAGCTATTGGTCATGAAATAGGCTTGGCTGGCCAAGAACGCTTGGATCAAGTCAATAAGAAATTGGAAGGTGCTGCGGCAATTCAAACATTTCTACGAGAAACGAGTATTGCACCAGCAGAAATCAACCGTATACTAGAAGAAAAAGGCACGAATCCGTTAAAGCAAAAGGTCAAAGCATTCAATGTGTTGCTTCGTCCACAAGTAAGTATTCATGATTTGTGTCAAATTAATCGTTTTCGGGATTTTATCCATCAATATGGAACAGATGCGATTGAACAAGTAGAAATAGGAGCGAAATACGATAGCTATATCAAAAAAGAAAAGGAAACAGTAGAAAAAATGAATCGCTTGGAAAATGTAAAGCTGAGTACTTCGTTTAACTATGACAAACTGGTTGCGCTATCTTCTGAGGCGAGAGAGAAATTAAATAAAATTCAACCAAGTACGCTTGGTCAGGCCAGTCGTATTAGTGGGGTTTCTCCTGCGGATATATCGGTATTGATGGTGCATATGGGTAGATAAATCCATTTCTACTTCTTGATAAATAGTAATGCTTCTAAAATAATATATGTTTTAGGAGCATTATTTTATAATCGTTTTCTATGAATCACTCCTTTATTGGCAGCTATTTTCGATACCTCTTCCCTACTCTATTAATATTGGCCTTGCTAGTTTATAGTTGTGCCAATAGAGTTCCTCCCAATGGTGGCTCTAAAGATGAAACACCTCCCAGTATCTTAGGGGTTAATCCTCCCAATAAACAATTATCTTTTAAAGG
>JAHDFT010000108.1:8318-10076 GCA_020628015.1 Bacteroidota bacterium | reverse complement strand
ACAGGTAATGTCCTAAATGCAGCAACTGCTAGTCCTGTAGAAAAAGCAGCCGTACTACTCTACCCTGCTTCACCAGATAGTTTGTTTACAACTACTACACCTTATTATGCGATTCGCACCAATGCAAGTGGTACTTTTCAATTAAACAATATAGCTGCTGGGACTTATCAAATCTATGCTTTAGCAGATAAAAATAATAACTACTTCTACGATCAACCCACAGAAGGCATCGCTTTTTTAGATACGACTATTACTATCGACACGCTTACTGCCCTAGCCGAGCCTTTACAACTATTTACCGAAGGCAGCGACAAACTCAAGCTACTAGAACGACAACATCGAGAATATGGACGCATCCAACTACTCTATTCTCGTCCCATTGATTCTTTAGCAATAAATATTATAGACAATACGCTTGCTGACTCTTCTGTACTGATTAGTCAATCTGCTAAAAATGATACGGTAAATGTTTGGTTCAAAGACATTGAGGAATCAACTGAAATACACTTAGTTGCTAATGATTTTAATGACTATCAGGATACGATTAGTTATAGAAGTTTAAAAGATGAAAAAACACTCAAAAAACTAACTTTCATTTCAAATATGACAGGTGGACGGGGACAATCTTATATTCACATCAAAAAACCTGTCTGGCTTGAATTCAATCATCCGATTAAAGACATCCAAATTGATCAAATTCAATTACTCAAAGACAGTACTGAGATGTCTGTTACTTCTATACTGAAAAGAGATCAACATAATCCTAGGAAAATTTACTTTAAGGAGGCTTGGGAAGCTTCTGCTAAATACATACTGACCATTCCTGACAGTACTATTTATGATTTTTTTGGTTTGGCTAATAAGGAAATTCAAATTCCTTTTATTGGTAAGGCTAAGGATAAGTATGGTAACTTAATCATCAACCTAGAAGACTTTGATAATGAACAGCAATACATTCTCCAAATAAAAGATACTTATGATAAAATCGAATGGGAAGGTTTCCTCACCGAAGCACAATTACAGTTGGATTATATGGAAGTAGGTAAATACAATGTTTTTGTAGTAGAAGATGCCAATAAAAATGGAAAATGGGATACTGGCAATTATAAAGACAAACTTCAACCAGAACGAGTATTTAGAAATGCAGCTACGATTCAGATAAAGGCGAATTGGGATACAGAGGTAAAAATGAGTCTGGATTAGGTATATTGCTCCCCTACTCCTTTATATCTCTTTAAACCAGCCCCCATATTTGACATACTTACTCGCCATTTCCTGCATCTGTTCCCTCGTTTTCTGTGGATCTAATACTTTCACCTTCTTGGCAGGAATACCGGCATAAATACAATTCGGCTCTACAATCGTCCCTGCTAAAACAACAGCCCCAGCCGCCACAATGCTATGACTATGTACAACTGCTTGATCCAGCACAATCGCCCCCATACCAATCAAGGCTCGGTCATGAATGGTACACCCATGTATAATCGCTCGATGTCCTACCGTCACCTCCTCCCCTACAATCGTCGGTCCAATTCCTGTTGTACAATGCACAATCACCCCATCCTGAATATTCGTCCGTTGACCAATTTGAATCAAGTGTACATCTCCTCGCATCACCACATTATACCAAATCGAACATTGATCCCCAATACTTACCTCTCCTATAATCGTTGCATTTTCTGCAATAAAACAATCCTTGCCAATCTGTGGCGTTTTTCCTCTTAGTGATTTAATAATTGCTGGCATAGATAATTGTGA
>JAHDFT010000108.1:4417-8218 GCA_020628015.1 Bacteroidota bacterium | reverse complement strand
ATTCCTAGTACCGTTGCCCTCCCCATCTTACAAAATTTCTTATTTGTCATAGAAGAACAGCAATTGACCATTACCGCTACTGACCTAGAAACCAGTATTTCTTGTACAATTCCAGTAGAAAGTAATGGTAATGGCAGTATGGCCGTTCCTGCTCGTTTATTGATAGATATTTTAAAAATATTGCCTGATCAAATCTTAACCTTTGACTTAGATTTTGATCAGTTACTTTTGAGAATACACTCTATGAGTGGGACTTATAAGATGATGGGGGAACAAGGTTTGGACTACCCTACTATTGCTCGTCCTACTTCGGATCAAGCAATTGACCTGCCTGCGGATTTAATGAAAACGGCTATTCAATATACACTTTTTGCTGTCAGTCAACAAAATTTTCAAGCAGCGATTACTGGTTTGTCGCTAAAAATTGATGATCAAGGTGCTACTTTTGTGGCTACTGATGGCTTTCGTTTGGTCAAATATCACCGCAATGACTTAGCCAGTTCTGATGCCAATCACATCATTCTTCCTAAAAAAGCCTTACATCTACTCGAAAAAGCCCTTTCTAAGGAAACCACTAGTGTACAATTGGCTTACGATGAGACGAATGCCCATTTTGCCTTCAATAATATCAATCTTACCTGTCGCTTGATAGAAGGTCGGTTTCCGAATTATGATGCGGTTATTCCAACCATGAATCCTTATACGATGATTATTAATCGTATGGATTTTCAAATTGCCTTAAAGCGTATTTTGCTTTTTTCCAATAAGACGACTTACCACATCGTCCTTAATATTGGTCATGAAGAAGTGAAATTATACGCTCAAGATATTGATTTCTCCAATGAAGCCACAGAAACAGTTGCTTGCATGTTCAATGGACCACCGATGTCCATTGCTTTTAATGCCAAGTTTTTCATTGAATTACTTCAAGTTTTACAATCAGAAGAAATTCGGCTTCAGCTTTCCAATCCTAATAAAGCAGGGGTCATTATTCCAGAAGAAATGGCTGCTTATGAGGATTTAGTCATGTTATCCATTCCAGTAAATTATCAAAATACCTAAATCACTTTTCTTCTAGGATAAAAAGGGAATAGCACCTTAATTATGACCTAATTTTCTTTCTATTTCCTTATCTTTGAAGGTCAATATTTTTTGTTATTCAATTTAAGCAAAACTGTAAATTAACAGCTTTGTTTTTCCAAAAAAAACAGCCCATGATCTTTACCGTTTCAACCTCCGTTTTACTAGGAGCAATGAATACCATTAGTGGTGCTATAGGAGGAAATATCACTTTACCCATCTTAGAAGATGTACTCTTTGAATTAAAAGATGGTCAAGTCCGTTTAGCTGCTTCTGATTTGGAAACATCCATGACCGTACAGGTAGATGTCATGGGTTCGGAAGAAGGCAGTGTGGCCATTCCTGGAAAAATGCTTTTAGATATTCTAAAATCTTTACCAGATCAACCACTCAGTATTTCATCCGATGAAGAAAGCCAAACGATAAAGATTGTGAGTCAAAATGGTGTATTTGAAATGATGGGGGAAAAAGGAGATGATTTTCCCACCATTTCTTATCCAGAAGCCCTCAATCAACTATCTATCAAATCAAGTGTCTTATCGAGAGCGATTAGCAATACCCTATTTGCGGTTAGTAATGATGAATTGCGTCGTACTATGACTGGGGTACTATTTGAGATCAATGATTCAGGTATGACTTGTGTAGCCACAGATGCCCACAAATTAGCTCGATATAATCGTTCAGATGTTTCTTTTGATTTAGATTATTCGCCAACCTTTATTATTCCTAAGAAAGCCCTCACTTTATTGAGTAAAGCATTACCACAGGATGATACGCAAGTACAAATTACCTATGATGATGCCAATGCTTTTTTCTCTTTCAATAGCATTACCCTTGTCTGTCGCTTAATTGATGGCCGTTATCCAAATTATAATGCGGTTATCCCAGCCAATAATGAGCAAATTCTTACCATCAATCGAGCAGATTTACAAAGTGCTTTAAAAAGAATTGCCATCTTTGCCAATAAGGAAAATTACCAGGTGATTTTGGAATTGAAAGAAAATGAGGTGTTATTGGTCGCACAGGATTTAGATTTCTCTAATAAAGGGCAAGAACGTTTGACTTGTGGCTATGAGGGTGACGAAATGAATATTGCTTTTAATTCTAAATTCTTTTTAGAAATCCTAAATATCCTTAAATCAGAGGAAGTTTGTTTAAAAATGAGTTCTCCTTCACGTGCTGTATTGATCCAGCCTCTCAATCAAGAAGATGGGGAAGATATATTGATGTTGATTATGCCGATTATGTTGCATTATTAATCATTGGCTATCGCTCAAAATTGGCATTAGATTTGTCTATTTTTAATCGCAAAAAAAAAGGAAATAGAATATTTTGATTTTATCAAAAAGTCTTTATATTTGCAGTCCTTCGCCGGTGTAGCTCAGTTGGCCAGAGCAGCTGATTTGTAATCAGCGGGTCGGCGGTTCGAATCCGTCCACCGGCTCTATAAAAAAGCTTCTTGGAAATTTTCCAAGAAGCTTTTTTTGTTTAAAAACAGTCAATAATGTATTGAATAATGGATCATTTATTGACACCTTCTACCCTACTATTCCAATAAATCCGTTTTTCTAAATAACATTTCAATTCTTCTCATCAATAAACGTTTTTTGGATCTTGGTGCATAAACAAAACCATCTAAAACGATAAAACGGCTATTCTTTTGATCTTCAACTAAATAGGTAATAAAAGGGCCACCTAAAAAATCATTTTTCATACGCCACAATCCTCTTGCTTCTATTATTCGATTCCCCTTTTCGTTCTTGATCCATTTAAATTCAAAGGGTAATATGTCATCAGAATACATATAGGCACCTTTCACATCACTCTTTACATATTTCCCCAATTGATCTCTAAATTTTATAACCCATTCCTTCATATCAACTGATTCCGTTCCACCAGCCACAATTTCCTTATGTATAAAAATATTACTCACCGCTTCCGTTGCATTATCATCATGTCTGATCCAAAGTGTCGTATCATTTTTCAAAGCAGTTTTATAATTTTTAGGCACTTCAAAATTTAATTTGAAATCTTGTTGTAGAAAATTGGTTAATCCCCAATCTACTCCTGGAATTTTGACATTTCGAGCTGTCTTATCATCCTCTACTTCATACAATTGCTTAATCAACTTATCATTATGCTTTACTAGCTTATCTATTAAGGCTTTGTAATTCTCTCCATATAAATAAACCACATTCTGCGGTTCTGCCCACGTATCCATACTGGCAAAGAAAATGGGCAACTTATCTCGTTGCTTCTTTTGTTTATACTGATCCAACCGTTCTTTAATCATCAAAGAAGCTTTATCGTCACTATCCAATAAACCTACCACCAAAATTGTAGCCGTCCGTTTCAATAAAGAACCAAACTGCCCTCCATTGATCTGTCTTAAATCAAAAATCGGTTGACTCTGTGGTAAAACAGCATAATCCTCTTGTAAAAAATGACGCATGGTATCCCCTATTGTTCCTTTCCATAGCCCATCAGCCATAATAACCAATACCTCATCAATAGCCCCTGTAGCCTGTGGTAAAAAAGGATTATCCTTACGTTTCTTAAGATTCTTTTTAGATTGGCTACTTATCCCACTTGAAGATTTAGGAGCCAAACTGGAAGGTTTTCTCAAATCTTCGCAAGCTAGAGTTATACAACAAATAATGATTATCAGCAAACTACAATATTTCAACATCTTTTTCTTTTTAATCAGCTAATATACAACCT
>JAHDFT010000108.1:0-4317 GCA_020628015.1 Bacteroidota bacterium | reverse complement strand
CATATATTCAATTTTTAATCCACCACTTAGTAACAAGCAAAGTCATTAGTCTTGGTAATAGAATAGATAATTATAACTATACCTAAATTTACAGACTTCTCTTAAGAAAAGTAATCCTAAATGTATAAATGTAACAATTTAGTGATTATCTGTAACCAATCAAATGGTAATGTCAATTCCAGCTATTCCATAAAACTAAAAAAGAGACACATATCATTACGTGTCTCTTTTTTTAGTTTTGCTTTATCCATTATAGCAGGCTTAATTCGTTCTAGGAATTCTTATACTCCTACCAGGCACTAATTCGGATTGTAATCCTTGAAAACCATTGAGCCTAGTAATAGACTCGACACTTACCTTGAATTTTCTAGAAATAGACTTAAAAGTATCATCTTTCTTAATGCTATGCCATACATAAGAACTTGGTCTACTATTTTTCTTATTCTCCAACTCCAACTTCACCCTTTCCAAATCCGCCTTTTCTTGATCGGTCAAAGCACCATCTCTACGTGCTTGTATATTCAAGTAGAGCTTTTCTAAATCACCTGGCACTAAAACCTTTAAAGTCTGTCCTACTTTTACTTCTCTGGAAAAAAGTTGATTTAAATTCATCAACTCTTCTACTTTTGAATCATAAAAAACAGCAATATCCTCTAAACTTTCATTTGGTCCTACAACATGGTTAATATGCTTTAGTTGAGTTACATAAAACACATCCTTTTCCTTTTTCCCTTTCTTTCTATAATCTCCATCCACTAAATTCCAAGGGCTATTAGGGTTTAACTCTACTGCATTTACATCTTCAGAGTAGATAATATCAGAATTAGACCGATTATTTAACAAATAAGTTTCAAAAATTGGAATTTTTGATATTGGTAAAACCAAAGGATAGCCTTTTCGGGAAGCAGGAATTACATTCTTTAATAAAGCTGGATTCAAGAATAATAACTCATCTATACTAATATTAATAAATTGAGCTGCCTCCTTTAAATCAATATTGTTCTTCACTCTAACTGTATCTGTCACATAGAAACTATAAGGAGCCTCTTTTTTGTAAAGATTATGATCTTTATAATGATGCATCAAATAAGTGGACGAAATGAATAAAGGCACATAAGCTCTTGTTTCTTTAGGTAGGAATTGTAATAATTCCCAATAATTTTTATTTCCTCCAGATCTTTTAATCGCTTTATTTAAAGTGCCTTCTCCACAACTATAAGCAGCAATAACCAAATACCAGTCCTTATACTTCTTGTAAAGTGTTTCTAAATGCTTGACAGCTACTTCTGTTGACAACTTAGGATCTCTCCGTTCATCCACATAAGAATTAGCCTCTAAACCATATAATTTAGCTGTACCATAATTCAACTGCCATAACCCTACTCCCCCATCTTCTGACTCCGAATGAGGCATTAATGCAGATTCAATAATAGGCATATATTTTAGCTCAATAGGCAATCCATGACGTAAAAGTGCATCCTCAAAAACAGGAAAATATACATCTGCCTTAGCTAACATTACCTCTACTTGATCTCTTTTCTCTAAGGTAAACATGTTGATGAATCTCTTAACATGCTTATTGTACTCCATTGGTATAATCGTAGGTAAATTAGCGATTTTTCGAGCATACTCCTCATCAGAAAAAGAAGGAATTAAACTTGGATCATTCGGATATACTCCATGATCATCTGATATAATTTTGCTAGAACCGATCACATTTTCTGGTTTCCTAACATTATACAAAGTACCTCCACCTGATGAAATAGGACTTGGTGTAGGAGAAACACTCCGTACAGTATTTGTTGTAACAGGTGCAGGGCTAATTGTTCGAGTACTAGGATTAGGACTAGATACAACAGGTGCTTCAAAGGAAATGTGTCCTGTATTAATTGCGCCAGGTGGTACTGTTCCAGATGATATTGTTCTAGGAGGAGTTATCGTTGTATTTGGAGGAAGTACATCTGGTCGCAATACTCCTACATTCTTTTTAGGTACTGTTGTAACAGGTGTAGATGTGGCAATAGGAATTGAGCTTCTATCATTTGTCGTATTGACTTGATTATTAACTGTATTCTGCTTATTATTTACTGGTTCAGACTCCGCAACACCATATTTGATATCATATGGTGAATCGTAAGATGGCGAATCATAAGTTGCTGGTTGATAAGGAGACGGATTTGCTTTTTTCTTATTACTCAAATCTTCTTGTACTACTGCACTTTTTTCCTCTTGTACATTAATTGTTTCGGACTCTACTACTTTTTCTTGATTTTTATATTCAATCTGTTGAATACCATCATCTTCATAAATCTTTTTCCCTTTATTATTACTATTGTGCTTAGAATCAGGATAAGTCCTCTTCGCCGCACCAACATAAACATTTGTAGTAACCTTCACATCTTTTGGTACTGAAAAACTGTTCACATACTCACTATCTCTTGAGTTAGCATCAGTTGGTTTTACTTCACTTGGTTCATTAATAAATTCTACCTCCTTTATATCTTCTTTTTTACTTACTTTCTCCTCATTATTATTTTGCCCTTCCTCTTTTGAAGAACCAAAATCAATTTCTTCCCCACTATATTCAAATCCAGATGACTGATTATTTTGTGCCTTCAGTTCATTAGTAGAACTAAAGCACAACAATATAATCACTAGAAAGAAAAAAAGATGTTGATCGCTATTCATAACAACACAATTTGTTAAGTTAATCATCAAACACACTAAAAGCACAAAGCATGCTTTTATCCAAATTGCCCTACAAGATAGTTGATTATCAAAAAAATAACAATATCTATCCTATAGTATTTTTCTAGTTTGCCTGATACTGTTCAAGCATTTGTACTAAATAATTAGAAAACGCTAGTAATTCTTTTTCATTAAATCGCTTTGCCATCAATTGCAAACCGAAACCCATTCCATCAGAATGTTGAAATAAAGGTAAGGATATAGCTGGCACGCCTACTAAGTTGGCTTGAACAGTAAAGATGTCAGCCAAGTACATAGATACTGGATCTTGATAACCCTTCTCGCCAAGTTTAAAAGCTGTTGTAGGTGTAGTAGGCATAACAATGAAATCATAATTCTGAAAAATTTCATTAATATGCTCAAAAAGAAGTCGCCTTACCTTTTGCGCTTTAGAATAATAAGCATCGTAATAACCAGAACTTAATACAAAAGTTCCGATCATAATTCGTCGCTGTACTTCTTTTCCAAACCCACCTGACCGAGCATGTCGATATCGTTCTTCTACACTCGTTCCCTGCTCCTCTTGATAGCCATATCTAATGCCATCATAACGAGCTAAATTGGAAGAAGCCTCAGCAGTGGTTAGGATATAATAGGTGGGTACAACTTGTTGGAGAAAAGGAAAATCAACCGCTTCTACCTCATGGCCTGCTTCAGAAAGTTGTTGTATACAATGCTCTACCTGTTCCTTGATTTCTTCGTTTAAGCCCTTACTCTCCATCACCTCCTTCAAATAAGCAATTCGCATTTTTCCTTCATGCTTTAAATACTTACTGTATTCGGGTATTGGTTTAGATGTGCAAGTAGCGTCAAAGTCATCTTTACCTGCTATAATTTCTAATATTTTAGCCGCATCTGCCACATTTCTGGTCAAAGGCCCAATTTGATCAAAAGAAGAAGCATAAGCAATCAAACCATGTCTGGACACTAAACCATAGGTTGGTTTGACTCCAACCAAATTACAAAAGGAGGCAGGTTGTCTTACTGATCCACCTGTATCCGAACCTAATGCTACTAAACAAGTATCTGCTTGTACAGCAACAGCAGAGCCACCAGAAGAGCCACCAGGTACTTTGGTAGGATCATCGGCATTTTTGACCGTTCCAAAAGCAGAATTTTCGCTTGTAGATCCCATAGCAAATTCATCACAATTGGCACGTCCAATAATAATCGCATCTTCTTCTAATAATCGTTCAACGACTGTAGAAGAGTAAACAGAAACAAATCCTTTTAATATCTTGGAAGCAGCAGTTACCTCATGTCCTTTATAACAGATTACATCTTTAATAGCAACAACAACACCATATAATTTTCCTAGTGCTTCCCCTCTTTGTCTTTTCTCATCAAGTTGCTTGGCTCTTTGTAAAGCGTCTTTTTGGAAAACCTCTAAATAAATATTTAGTGCTTTATTTTGCTCAATTCTATTTAAATAGTATTCTACTAATTCAATACAATTAACTATTCCAGATGCTAGAGCTTTCTGCGTTTCCTCAATGGATTGATACATTCCTTCGATTTAAATCATTTGAATTTTCTCCAACTTCATTCAAAAAATATAGTTGGTATTAA
>JAHDFT010000107.1 GCA_020628015.1 Bacteroidota bacterium | reverse complement strand
AACACAAAAATAGGAAGGTTTTTTTTATTTTTTGAGCAGCCTACCTGAAAGGGCACAAGCATTAGCATAGGGCATCGCCCTATGAAAAGTGATTAATCTATATAAGCCCTGAAAGGGCAAAAGCCGTGTGGACAAGGACTTGACCACCAATCTAATACTGGACACATCAACTAATTATTTGGTTTGGCTTTCGCCCTTTCAGGGCTGAATGTTTATTTACTTGTATTCGTAGGGCGATGCCCTACGCTATTGCTTTTGCCCCTTCAGGGCTAGAATAAAAGATAGTTATATCAAAAATATTCCATTCCCCCCCAATTACTTTATAACTAGAAAAATCCCGAAGGGACGACAGCGGTCAGCGATGGGTAAAACCCATCGAAAAATGACCATATAAAAATAATCCTGAAAGGATGACATATATCAAATTAGGAGCAACAAATAAATTAAGTAGTAGAACCAAACATAAGAGCAATAGTAATTACAAGACAGTATTATGTCGTCCCTTCAGGACTTTTTACCCATCGCTAACATATATTGTCCCTTCAGGACTTAGGCATATAATAGCCTATTTCTTACCTAAAATAAATGTTGCTAATTTAACCTGTTTAAAGTATAATAGGTAATGATACATATAACAGTAAAATATTTTTGCAACCCTTACTGTTTCACCATCTTTTTCCCTTCCAAAAGCGGCTGATCATCTAAGATTAAATTATAGATATAATAACCCTTTTCTAGCGGATGGTCAATAAGCAAGCTGGTTTGCCCTCGTTCATTAATCACCTCTGTATAGATATTTTTTCCTGTCAAATCATAGATCACCAATTGGGCAATATGAATTGAGGCAGGAATAAAACAGTCAATCGTCGTTTGTTCTCTAAAAGGATTAGGTTGATTGGCAGAGAGTCGAGCAGCTTGTAGCTGGATAGGCAGGGCTGTTTTGGGATAATGGCTCGCTAAACGTTCTTGTAAGGTATTGATTTCCTGTTGTTGTAAGGCAATCGTTGCCTGCATCTCTTGTACGGTTGCAATCGTTGCCATCAACAAATTACCTGGATCAAAAGCCGTCCGTTTTTCTCCATCCAATTCAATCGAAATCACATCTTCTGGAAATTGCTTTTCAATATCCTCCGCCAATACGCCATAACGAGTCTTTCCTTCTTTCTCCTTAAAGGGAACAACAGGCATTTTCGCCACCTTTTGAAAGGGAGCGATTTGATCCATATCAGTTGTTCTAGCATTAACAGTAGGAAGTAGCATACTACCATCAACCGCTAAAGTTGCCATCGAAGAGGAATTTCGATTAAATATATAACGGTCATCTTCCATAGAAATAGAAAACTGCTCACTACAAGGATATACCTCACCAATAACAAGCGAATAACGGTCATCATTATTCTTGTGCATTTTAATAATAGGTACACCTACATAAGCACTAGCGACAAGGAATAAAACAAGGCTCAAAGGCAATAAGGGTTTGTGATGGATTATTTTCATAAGGGTACTTTTTCGATGGATTAACTATATTTATAAAACCAACAATTTAACTGTTTTTTGTTCTTGATTGCTTTGTATTTGACAGAAATAAGTTCCACTAGGGAGTTCCTTGCGCTGAAAAATAAAACGATGGCTACCTTTATCTAAATGACTAGCTGTTATGATTTGCTGTATAAGCTGGCCTGTCGCATTGTAGATATTGACAGTTACGCTAGTAGCTTGATTCAAGCGAATTTCGATAATGGCATTGTAGAACGTTGGATTAGGGTAAATACGAAGATCAATAGGAGGACTGGTTAATAATAAATCAGGCTCTTCTGCTGTACTCGACTTAGCAAGAGCTTGACAACCATCAATAAAAGCATGAAATTGGCTGCCAGGTTGGGCATTGAATCCTTCGAGTAAACGAACCCGATTACCTGCATCACAGGTCATCATCGCATTGGCTTCAACAATATTCGTTGCGACAATCCAATCACTTACCTCGTGACTTTCTGTACTACCCGAAATAATGGTTTGATTAAGGGTAAGATTGTCAGGGCAAATTGGTGTAATGACCTCACCCAAACAATTACAAGCCCCATCCTCCACATCATTAACCGTACTCGGATTGCCATCATCACAAGGCGTACCAACAGTAGGACAAGGTGTGCCAATACAATTACATTGCCCATCATAAACCTCAGCCGTTGTACCTGGATCACCATCATCACAAGCCACACCAGCAGGCGGACAAGGAATACCGATACAATTACATTGTCCATCTGCTGTGTCTCCATAGGTTGCAGGATCACCATCATCACAAAGCATTCCATCAGGTAGGCAATTATCGTGAATCGCTATACAATAATTGCCCTCTATACTAGGATAAGCTCCACTTAATTGGACGTAATAGATACCTGCATTTAGATTATACAAACTTAAATTATGATCAATTTGGTTACAATCATTACTACAAGCAAAACTTTCACAAGCGATTTCTTGTAATCCTAGACAATTCCCTGCCCCCTTATAAACCGTCACCACATCCGCAAAATCAGCCATTGTAGAGATCAATAAGCTATCTTTATAAGTATAATTGATAAAGCTAAACCAAACATCAGGCGTAGGTAATTCACTACAGGATTGATTTTGCGTAGCTTGTGCTTGATAGATATTCCCTGCATAGCAAACATTCCCTTCGACAAGGTTGATTGCATTGGCACAACGATTATTACTAGGTAGGGCGATTGGTGCTTGATCGTGTAAGGCAATACAAAAATCTCCTTCTATACTACCTAGTGTACAGTCGGCTCCACTTACCCTAATATAATAGGTCTTACCCATTATTCCCTTAAATAAAAGCTTTTCCCCATCAAAACCATAAGTGTCTTGATTACCAGAGCAAGCCACTTCAGCCATATTTCCACAAGTTCCCTCAAAAACGGTCAATACATCATTTAGTGCAGCTTGTATGGGCTTATTATCAAGTGGTGTATCATTGCTGTCTTTATGACTAATATCAAGGGTCAGCAAACTATTCTCAGTAGCAGTATAAGTATACCAAACGCCTCTACTTGTTTCTGGAAAACAAGAAGGCAACTCTCCTTCCCATGCTACCGCTATATTATTCCCTAATGTACAAGGCGCATTTAAAGAGAGGGGAATGGCCGTTGTACAGCTTTCATTTTTCATTCCTTCAGCAATGACCTCTATATTATCCAAATACACCCAATCTCCCCAAGATCCATTGTCATCATAATCAAAGATAAGATGGCTATTATTGTGTTTATAAGGACTCAAATCAATGGAATCCTTAATAAATCCATAGGTTTCCATATGATCTCCTTGATAAACTTTGACCAAATTGGTATCGCTGTCTGAGACTAGATAAATAGCAAAATAATCGTAGTAATAATAGCTAAAATAAATATTATAGGTCAATAAAATGCTTTCATAGCCTAGCATGTCAAAAGGTGCAGAGTGTAATTGAGCATGTACAGGGGGAATGTAATTATTGGTTTCGGTTTGTGGTAGATAGTCATTAAAATAGGCGTACTTGCTGCCATCATGAGGAAACATATCCACTCCAAAAGCCCAGTCCTGATTGCCATTCGTGCGTGTGAGTTGCCAGCCTATAGGAAGATTTCCGCTATTGAAATCTTCCTCTAAAAGAATGATATTTTGAGCATAAGTAGGACTTAGGCTAGAAGTACTGATTATAAGGCTTATGCTAATAATTAGAATGAGATATAGATGGATTTTCATGATTTTTATACTTTGAAGATTTATTTGATACACCATTTCCTAGAAAATTCTCATACTCCGTTTTACCGTCTCTCCATTAGCTTCTAAGACATAAGTATAATCCCCTGGCAGTAGTGTCGGAAAATCATTTTTATTGAGATAGAAAGTATAGCTTCCAGCTTTATGATACACTCCAGCCAATAAACGATATTCCTGATTCGCTAGAAGGGTAAGATTGATTGACCCATTTTGTCTCATGGCATATTTGATTTCAATCTGTTGGTTATTATTTGGATCAGCAATATGTGCCAGCACAATATTTGCCCCTTGATCTGCCTGTTGAGGCGTACAAGGCTGACCAATTAACTGATTTAATCGAGTATCAAAATAATTGTCCCCCATAATCAAAGCCACATCATCAGGGTGCATACACCACCAATCTCGCAATAAGGCTGCGTAGATACTACGAAAGTCAATACTATTACCCGTAAAGGCAAAGCGTTTGTGCAATCCATAATCAACTATATCCTCCACCAAATGCGGAAAACTGCCATAGAAACCACCTTGAATGCCACTTCCAAAAATCATCATAGGCGAGACAGTCCCATGATCAGTACCACTTTGATTGGTATTGCCATTTTGCGTAACTGTTCTACCAAATTCAGAATAAGCAAAAACAATCACCCGTTTATCCATTCCCTTAGCAGCCAAATCCTCATAAAAAGCATGTATAGCCCAAGCCACATCTTCCAAAAGTGTCGCATGACCTGTTTTTTGCATGGCATGAGTATCAAAACCATCAATGCTTGTCCAATAAGCTTTGGTAGGTAAACCACCTTTGATAAGGCGAGCAATAATGCCCATTTTTTCACTCAAATTTGTATTGGCATAAAGCGCATTATTCATGGCTTGATTATAAGCTTCTTTAATGGTATTCCCGTATCTAAAGGCATTATTAGCCACATTTCTAAGAAAAATCCGCTCTTCTCCCTGATAGCAATCGGTATCAATGCCTTCTGTAGAGAAAATTTGACCACTCAAAGCCGTTTGATAGAACTGAGCAGGGCTAGAAAAGACCAAGTCGTATTGGGTATCCTCTACACCCCTAAAATTGAGCATACTCGAACCCCCAATCACCAAAGCAGGCGGATATTCCAAAGGGGCTTCTAGGAAAGAAGGCAATAAATAATCGTAATAACGCCCTATACTACCATTAGCTCTTCTAGGATCAGCAAGATCATTCTCTGCATTGGTTGCCCAAATATCGGAGGAAGTAAAATGAGAGAAATTTTGATCCATATAACCCACATTATGCACAATTGCCATCTGTTGATTATCCCACAAAGGCATCAAGGGATTCATGGCATCAGGTAGAGCGAATAATTGATCACTACTATTGCCAGTCGTATGATTGACTCCATTGAGTAGCGTCGCACTATTGTAATCCTGATTGGCGATTTGTGCCAAATTAGGGCGTAGGCTTCGGTAGACACTATTCCCTACGCTGCTGTGATGCGGAATTACCATGTTTAAGCCATCATTCCCCCCATTTAATTTGAGGAAAACAATGATTTTGTCGGTTTCGGTTTGGTGCAAAGCGGTGGTTAAAGGATTCGCCATTGTTTTGGCAACAGGCATATTGCCCAAAAGCATACTCCCTGCGGCAATAATGCCTGAGTGGAATAAGAATTGTCTTCTACTCCATTTATGATGGTCTTGTGTTTGGCACATAATATTTATTTTAACATAAATTAAATTCGGGCAATTGGACTAATGCAGTCATTAAATCCTTGATTTGTTTGTAGATGTCGGCTTTGGTAATGCCAGGTGGCTGTCCCATCTCATCAGCTCTATCGAGATGCCAACGGTATTCTATTGGCGTATAAGGGGAATAGTAATTATCAGGAAAATGGTGTTGTAGTGCGAAGGTCAAGGGTTCCACAGCGATTTCCATATCCTCACAAATGATAAAATGCTTCAAGACTGCTCGGACAATTTTTTCTGGTTCATAGAGCGATAAAGATGCTTGGTTATTGTCCTCCAAAGTCAATTGTCGAATGAGGGCAAGGAATCGGGCTTGGGTATCGTAGGGATAATGACCACCACCATTAAAATGATGTCGGAGGTGTTCTTCTAGCTTTTTTCGACGATTGACATAATGTTGTTCATTAATCCAAACATGATGCCCTGGCCAACCAGCTACATTCGGAGGGATGAAAATCCTTTGCCCAGTTAAAACCGTATAGGTGGAGATGTGATAGGCATGATTATAAGTTTCATCTCCTGTTGGATTGGAGAGAATATCATTGGCATAGGGATCATTGGGATCATAATTGGGATTAACCGCCCAAGCTGTATTAAACCAATCTTCATTAAAAATAAAGCCTGCATGTTGGTAATAGGAGCTAAAAAAGTGAGCAGGAGACTTGATTTGTGCGCCAATATGTCCTTCACTAAAAAAATGCTCACTTTTAAATAATTGCTTAAAGACAGGCAACAATTCAAATCCATTAGCTTGGAAAATCTGCGCTAATTGTTGAATGATTGCAGGATCTTCCGTTTGATTGACAAAATGACGATAGATTTTAGCACAAATGAAATAGGCAATTTGGCTGCCTCTTTGTTCAAAGATAATGTCATGCAATCGCTTGTATTCATTGACTGCGGTTTCCATAAAGGCAGGAATATCGTAGGGCTGGGTATATTCTCCTGGTAAATAATCTAAAACTTGCCCAAAAATCGTTTTACTGCCCCAGTCTTTTAATGCGTGATTGACTCGAATTTTAGGGTAATTCTGAGGTCCATTAGGATCATAATAATCTGTTGGAACTTGGAGGGAATCTAGTCCATCATAATAATGCAAAAGGGGTATTTGATAGATATAACCCGTCAAAGCTCTAGCAATTTCTTCAATATCTTGCTGGCTGTAATTAGAGCTGCCATCTGGTGGATAATATTCCCCCATTGTAAACAATTCTAGTAATTCCCTAGCATAATTTTCATTGGGAGAGGAGACGGTATTATGACTTCCATTAAGATAAAAAAGCATTAAGGGAGACAAACCTATATCCATCACCATCTGCTTAAAATTTCCTAATGAATGGCGATACAATAAACGGAGGTATTGTACTTCGTGATGCCCTTGCCCACCAAAAGTCGCAACAAGGTGATTGTGCCAAAAAAGTACTATTTTATTGACAATCGGTTCCTTTAATAGTCCTGTGATATACTCATTTCTGAGGTGAAGGAAGGTATTATGCCCTTCATTACTAGATAGATACCAAGGGAAAATAGACGGATCAAAATGATTAGAAGCGGCGGCTGTGTTTAAAAGCTGGTCTACGAGTGCATTGGTAGTCATTCCAATTGCTTGTTGGATAGCGGTTGAGCTGGCTCCGAAGCCTAAGCGATGATAGAGATGTTGTATCCAGAGGCGGTCTGTTTCGCTACTAGTGAGCATAGTATTCCTAGCCCCCAGACTGGGGTTAATGGTACAAGTGATCGGCATTTTTGTTCTATTTTATGGCTTGGATAAAGGTTAAGAAGACTGTTTTTAGTAGTCTTGCCTTGCTATTTTTTTTGCTGTTGCTTCAGTTGTTTCACTTCTTTTTCCAATTCAATTAAATAAAGCATCATTTCTTCTATTTTGATTTGTTGGCGGTAAACGATTTCACCCAAAGGTAATTGACCATCCATTTCTTGCTCCGACTTAAACCCTTTCAGATGACCATTACAAGCAATAAATTCCGCCTCTTTTTCCAAACCAGCTAAGTCATAATCTTCTTCAAAGACAAAATCACACCAGCCAGATTCCACCATTACTTCCACCCCTCGAATCGTACCACAAACATCCAGATTATAATCTGGGGAATCTGTATTGATCCCTACTTTATCATTCGCAAAATCACCGTAAATAAGTGTTTTAGAGCTTGAGTTGGAAATAATGAGTTGGTTATCTCCAGTAGTATCAAATCCAGCACGTTTTCCTATAAAAACATTGCCACTACCTGTCCCATAATAGCCAGCCTGATGACCGACATAAGTATTATTAGAACCTTGATCACTCGAATGTCCTGCATCTCTACCTAATAAGGTATTATTATTTCCTGTGCTTAGATCAACACCTGCATTAAGCCCTACTATTGTATTACTAATACCTGAACAATTATAACCTGATCTCGCACCAACAAAAGTATTATGATCACCACCTATAGACCCTTCACCAGCAGAGACACCAATAAAAGTATTGTAAATACCCTCTGTTCTATTATAACCTGCTTTTTGACCAATATAGGTATTATTAGTACCTGTTGTATTCAGGACTCCACTATTAAAACCTAACATGGTATTATAATTGCCAGTCGTATTTTTTCCAGATTGCCAGCCCACGAATGTATTAGCTCCTCCAGTAGTACTGGAACCTCCACTAAGAAAACCAACAGCAACATTACTTGATCCATCTACATTTTGGGTACCAGCACCATGTCCTACATATAAATTTTGACTTCCTGTTTCATTATACCTGCCTGCTTCACTCCCCACAAAGACATTATTCCAAGTTGCGACAGAGTTTGCCCCTGCATGATTACCAATAAAGGTCGTATTACCCCCACCAGTAGTACTCACACCAGCAGTTGAACTGGGTATCATTAGCCAACTGCCCCAACAATAAGTACAATCGGTATTGTCGGTGTCATTGACATCTGGTAGACTTGGACTAATAGTACTACTGATCATCAATAAAGCAATAAGGCTGATGCCAAAAAGAAGTAGGATGTACTTTAGGGTTTTCATAGTATTTTATTTATTAAGCGTTTTAGAATATGCTAGAGAATGATTGTCTTATAAAGACTGATAATAAACAAGGAAAAACGCTCTAGTTCTAAGATATTTAGGAGCCTATCTTTTCTCGCCCTGAAAGGGCAAAAGCATTAGCATAGGGCATCGCCCTATGAAAAATAAGTACCCTTTATACGCCCTGAAAGGGCAAAAGCCGTTTGGATAAAGCTATGGACATTACTCGAACGATAGTAGGATGACCTAATTATTGGGCTTTCGCCCCTTCAGGGCTGAATCTATACTTCCTTTTATTCGTAGGGCGATGCCCTACGCTAGTGATTTCGCCCCTTCAGGGCTGAAATAAGAGACAGATTCCATTCCATATCTCTTACCCTAAAATGTATTAGAACTAGAAAATTCTTTACTCGTTCTACTACAATAATATAAGAATATTTATTTTTAGGCTAGGAAAAAAATAGGAGCAATTAATAAATCAAGCAAGTATAATTCCCTATCCCATAATTGAAGGAATTATACTCAGATTCAAGCTCCCCATACTGACCATTGAACTATGCAAGACAAATTATTAACACTAATACAGGCACTTAGCCCAGAGGAGAAGGCCTATTTTGTCCGTTATTCTAAGCTTGGTACCACACAGACAAAGCCAGATTATTTGCGTTTGTTTGAGGTGGTCAATGAATATGTCAAACAGGAAGGAAAGGCAGATTCTCTGCTAATAAAAGAGGAAATTAATAAATCAGAGGAAGAAACATTGTCGGATGAACCTGCAAAAAAAGTCGAATTCTTGGATTTTCTACATACCAAACTCGCTCTTCATCCCAAGATATTGAAACACATTTCCAATAAAAAGAAGGAATTGCGGAATAAAATCCTAGAAAGTTTGGTCTTATTTCATGCCAAAAGTAATCTGGAAGCGGACTTAATGCAAGTATTGGCAATGTTACCCATTTTAGCGACTAAGAAACAATGGAAAGAGTTGGCAACAAAAATTAATTATGCAAAGAAGAAGGCTTTGAAAGGAGAAAAATACTGGATATTGAGCCGTTTAGTGGATTGGGAAATGAAGCTTTTATTAAATCAGAAGGATAAGAAATTATTGACCAAGTATGATGCTTTAGTTGATAGACAGGAACAATATCAAGACATATGGAGTCGAGAAAATCACTACCGCAATCTCTATACGCAGTTGATTTTATTGGTGCAGGAGGATTTGAAACTGGTTAAGCCTAGTAATCTAAAGCGATTTGAGGCATTGTATCAAAATCCTTTATTGCGAGACGATGCCCCTTTGGATTCTATTATTATTCGCAGCTATTACCACCGCATTCACAATAATTACTACCGCAATCATCCTAAAAAAAGAGATTTAGGCAAATCCTACCGCCACGCCAAAACACTAGTGAATTGCTTTGAAGAAAATCCTTTACTCCTTCAATCACATACCAATTTATACATCAATGCCTTATGTAGCCTGTCAAGAAATTGTCATGAACATCAAAAATATGATGATTTAGAAGCAATCCTAGCTAAAATACAGGCTTATTTAAAGGTGGAAAATATGGTGGAAGCATTGGAGGCAACCTGTGATATGGGTTTGGTGTACTATATCAACACCCATAATTATGATAAAGCGCAGGAGCTTTGCAGCCTTATGGAACAGAATTGGGCAGCCTTCACCGCTATTTTACAAGATGGGAAAGTGCTATATTATTGTTACATGGCGAGTCTGCTTTATTGGGTCATTAATGATCTGGAAAAGGCTTATGATTGGATTAATCGCATGTATACTTATCCCAATCCATTACGAGGAAAGAATTTCCTTTATGCAGGAAGATTGATCGAGCTTATTATTGTTTATGAATTGGCTTGGCCTTTCCTTTCTGATCGCTTGGATAGTGCTAGAAAAACTTTGCACAATAATCATTATCGTTCTCCTTTTGAAAAAATAGTGATTCAACACCTTAGACGTTTGATTCAATTGCGAGAGGAAGAACAAACAAGTAAACATCAATCAATAGATAAGGAACAAAGCCTTTTGCAAAGCTTACTCGATCAACTAGAGGTATTAGTCGAACAAATAAATATAGAAGGATTGCGTCCACCAACTGGTCTAGCGGAGTTGCAATTATGGTGTAGGGCAAAACTATCAGGAAAAACGATGAAGGATTTATTGATGGAATAGTTTGGACTTATTACTAATAAACCAATCGAAAAAGCAAACTAATCAATCGAGGTGGCTTCCCTTCTTCGGGATCAAACCACTCTTTCAGTTGAACCAGTTCGAATCCAGCCCTTTTTGCTGCCTGCCAATAATCACCTAAATGATGGACATATACTTCTAAAACCTCCAAGCCCTTATCATCCTCAAATCTTGCCTTGCTACCTATATATTGTTTAAAGGGATGTAATTCGCAAACAAAAAAATGTCCGCCCTGTTGTAGTTTTTGTGCGGCTTGCTGGAAAATGGGATTGAGGTCTTCAATATGCTCTAGGGTTAGGCTACAGGTAATTAAATCTGCCCAATTATCGGCAACTGGCCAGGCTTGGCTAATGTCTGCTTGGTGAAATTCCACTTGTTCTGATTGAATTTTAGCCTTTGCTTTTGCCAACATACCTTCCGAAAAGTCAATTCCTACAATTTGACTTGCTTTTTCCATTAACCAAAGCGTATTCTTCCCCGTCCCACATCCCAATTCAATCACCCGTTCAAAGGGATAATTGTCTAGCATTTGCATCGTGGCGATTCGATCCATATCTCTGGTTTTATTGAGATTGGTATCATAAATTTGCGACCATTTATTATAGCTTTCTGAAATCATGCTTGTGGTTTATGGATTTTGTATGGGTTTCAAAGTTAAAAAAGACCCAATAGTTTACCTAGTGATTCTAATCGTTTTTATTAATAACTTAACTATATTTGCGGCAAAAATAGGATTTCTCATAACATAAAGAAAATAATTAGATCAATCAATAAAAACAGACCATATAATCATCAATCAGTAAATCGAGCTTGCTTATATATTTTGGCATTATGTCTAAGTGTTATTTTAAATCTAACAGATATACATGCACAAAACCATACAGATACTTTAGTTTTAGAAACCTTTACAATAGAAGAAAATCACGCCACCAAATCCAATCCATTTGATTATCAATCAGATAGCCTTAACCGACAGCTTTTTTCTTTACAATCCGTTACTAGTAATTGGGCTTTTCAATTTCCGATTTATATTAAAAATTATGGAGCAGGCAATTCCGCCACCTTTTCTTATCGAGGAATGAATGCAAGTTATTCACTCGTTAAATGGAAAGACATTCCGATTAATTCTAGTATGAACGGGACGGCTGATTTGAGTTTATTACAGACAGGTTTGGTCAATCAAATTGCCTTTCGGAATGGCGATTTTTACTTAGATGAACAGCCTATTCATCCAGACCAGCCAGCGACCTTTAAATGGTCAAATGCTTTATTTACAGATAATATTTTGGCTAGTCAATGGGATTTTATTTTACCTACTAAAAATCAACAAACGCATCAAATTCAATTCGCTCATCAAAGAATAGAACCAGCACTACCTTTTAAACCTCCTTTTCCTGATCGACAATTTCAAAATATCAACTTAAAATACGACTATCATTTGAATTGTAAAGCTTGTGGCATCAGTGTTTGGTGGACCAGCTTGAACCGTTCGCTATTGCCTAGTATTTTTCAAAGCCAAATACAGGAACAGCAAATGGATCGCAGCCTTAAAGTCAATGGGCGGTATGCTATCAACTTGGGCGATAAAGTGACTTGGCAACAAAATATCGCTTATATTCGAGACTTTTTGCGCTATGAAAATTTTCAATTGGCGATTGATGATACGAGTCAAATGCAGAATGTCTATTGGTTACAGGAATTTAAAGGCGGATTGGGTGATGCTTTGTTGTGGCGAGTGAATGCGAATTTGAGTTATCACCAAGCCTTTGTCCATCATTATCAAACTCCACAAGAACAATGGCGAGCAGCTTTAGCATTACATGTGGATTATCAAGCTACAGAAAAGTGGCGTTTACAATTGGGCATTCAACAAAGACAAATCAACCAAATTCGAGTGCCGACTTTGCCTTATTTACAGGTGAACTGGCAGGCAGGAAAGGACTGGCATTTTCGAGCAATGCTACAAAAAAAATACCGTCACCCCAGTTTAAATGACCTTCATTGGATTCCTGATTTGAGCATTGAATTACTAGGGGAATCAGGTTGGGAGCAAGAATTAGGCATTCAATGGAGCAAAAATTTACCTGAGAAGACTTTAAAATGGAATATTCAAGTTAATGCCTTTCATATTCTGCGAAATAATTGGATTAGTTGGTTGCCGAATGGGAGTCGTTGGGAACCGAATAATTTGAAACAAGTACGCAGTAGAGGTATGGAGCTACAAATGCAACTGAATAAGCAATGGCAGGCTTTTGAACTTAATGGAAATGGGCAACTAAGCTGGACTAAAGCGACGCATCAAAAAGCGGCTTTTCCGAATGATGCGGCTTTGGGTAAACAATTAATCTATATCCCTGTTGTGCAGGCGGGCATGAGCTGGCAATTGCTTTGGACAAAACAATATTTTCTCCAATGGATGATCAATGCCAGTAGTCAAAGATTCACCTCCTCTGATAATCGAAACGCTTTACCTGCCTATCAAGTACAACATTTCTTTATAGGTAGTCAATATTTGTTGTACAATAAATTTGAAATACAAAATAAAATAGGCTGCTATAATTTGTGGAATG
>JAHDFT010000106.1:7166-13342 GCA_020628015.1 Bacteroidota bacterium | reverse complement strand
TTGTTCAACAAAAAATGGCTTTAGGAACGGCTCCTAATATTTTGACTTCAGTCAAAAAAGATAGTCTTTGGGGTTTTATAGATTCTAATAATTCACTTGTGATAGCTTACCAGTTTCGAGATATGCAACCTTATCGTTTTTTTCCCCAGTTTTTTGAAGAAATGTGTATGGTGGTAGATGGAAAAACAGATAAAGCTGGCATTATTAATAATAAAGGAGATTGGCTATTTAAACCAACTTATAAATCTTTGTATGCTATCAATAATAATACAATATTAGGTAGAGACTTTGATAATCAAGAAGTTAGACTGAATAGCTCATTAGATTTAATAAAGTGGAATTATGAATCAGTAGGTATCTTTGATGAAAAGGGTTATGCTTATGCTTCTAAAGATGGACTTTATGGATGTATTGATAGAGATGGAAATATACTTATTCCATTTCAGTCTTATGATCCCATTGCTTTTACAGAAGAATTAGCAGGAGTAGATATTGGTAGAGAGGTAGACAATCATGGAGACCGTATTGAAAAATATGGTTTTATTGACCGAAGCGGAAAAATGCTTATTCCAGCAATTTATGATTTTGCTTTTAGTTTTGAAAATGGTTATGCTATTGTGACAAAGGATTACAAAGATGCAATAATAGATAAAAATGGGCAATTATTGACTGCTTTTGCTTTTGATATTCCTATTAGTAGCTATACAGGCTTTCGTAGTGGTGTTGAATTTGCAAAAAACTTGGATGCTTCAGTTCACAAATCCTCTCAATTTGGTTTGATTAATCTAAATGGTGAATGGCTTGTCAATCCTCAATTTGATGAAGTTTCCCCCTTTTCAGAAGGTGTAGCTGTTGTTGCTATTAATAATAAATGGGGCTTGATAGATACAATTGGTCAATGGATTATTCCTCCAGATTTTGAATCATTAAACGACTTTAAAGATAATTTAGCACTAGCCCAAAAAAATGGTTTATATGGGTTTATTAATAAATCAGGAGATTGGGTAATTGATAACGAATTTGAATTGGCTTATCCTTTTCGATTGGGTTTCGCAGGGGTTAAAAAGAATGGAAAATGGGGCTTTATTAATCAAAAAGGGGATGTAGTAATAGATTATCAGTATAAAGCAGTAGGTGTTTTTCATCATATAACGCAAAAGTGGAAATCAGGAAGAGAAGTGACTTATTACTTAGATGTGGGAAAATAGAGTACACAATTATATTTTAGTATTCAAGCTCTTCCAAAAACAATGAAGCCTGTGAAATAATAAAAACAGAATACTATATAGGTAGATTACATATCTCCCCCCCCACGCAACCCTTCCCCTCTCCACACAATCAAACCTAGTAACCATGTAAGGGCGGATTACATATCCGACCCACCAAACATGTAAGGGCGGATTACATATCCGACCCACCAAACCATGTAAGGGCAGATTCCATATCCGACCCACCAAAAAAACAAAAACCATGAAAACCTGCCTAATCTGCAACCGCATCACCGCCATCCAACAAAATAAAAACCCCAACTTTGTCTGCGAACTCGAAACAAGCTATGTCGTACTAGGCGACAGTCAATTTTATCGAGGTTATAGTTTATTATTGTACAAAGAACATTACTGTGAATTACATGAACTCCCAAAAACAAAGCGTTTCACCTACCTCAAAGAAATGTCCATCGTAGCAGCAGCCGTACAAGAAGTCTTCCAGCCTGTCAAGTTGAATTATGAATTATTGGGCAATCGACACCCACATTTACACTGGCACATCACCCCTCGTCATGCCGACGATCCGAATATCCACAATCCGATTTGGATTATTGATAAGCAAATTCGTAATTTTACCCTCCTAAAAACAACTGAACTGCTCGAAATGAAGCAACAGTTGAAAACTGCCATTGGGGAGCGTTGGTCTGGTGATCCTCTCCCCCCATCATCATTTAAAAAAGACCTATGAAACAGACCCTAACTCTAAGCCTTAGTTTCCTTTTTATGCTATGCTGTACCACCACCGAGCTACACGCTTGCGGAGCTGGTACCGATCTCAAAGAAAACCGCCTATTTTTTACCGAAAATCAAGGACAATGGCCAAGCCAAGTCGAGTATTTAGCGGAATTTCCTCATGCCCGTTTGTTTCTTGAAAAAGATAAACTCACCTGGTTACTGCTCGAACCAGGCAGTATGAGTACCTTACACGATTTTTACTTCCATCATCGGACCAATCCACAGACCGATATTCCTTTCCTTAAACAACATGCTTTTCAAATGAGTTTTGTGGGAGCTAATCCTACAAGTCAACCCGTTTCGGATTGTCATTCGGGAATGCACCGCAATTATTATATTGGCAAGGATCAAAGTAAATGGGCGAGTAATGTGGGGGTAATGCATCAGGTGGATTATCCCAATCTATATAATGGGATTGATTTGCAAGTCTATAGCCAAGAAGGAACAATGAAGTATGATTTCATTGTCAAAGCTGGTGCTGATCCGCAGCAAATCGAATTGGCCTATGAACACGTAGACGGTATTTGCTTGGAAGATGGAGCTTTGAAAGTCAAAACTTCTGTGAATACACTCATCGAAAAAGCCCCTTTCGCTTATCAATATGTATTCAACCGAATGGTGCAGGTGCCTTGCGAATTTGTGCTAGAGGAAGGGAAAGTCAGTTTTAGTTTTCCTGAAGGTTATGATCAAACAAAGGAATTGGTGATTGACCCAGAGCTTGTATTTGCTTCTTATTCAGGCTCTTATGCAGACAACTGGGGCTTTACGGCTACTTATGATGTGGCTGGTAATCTTTATGGTGGTGGAATTGTCTTTGGATTCAACTATCCAACGACAATGGGAGCTTTTCAGGAGTCTTTTTTAGGGATGGAAACCGATATGGGGATTACCAAATTTAGTACTAATGGACAATTGGCTCTATTTTCTACTTACTTAGGTGGTAGCAGAGGTAATGAAACGCCTAATAGTTTGATTGTCAATAGTCAAAATGAATTGGTGATTTTGGGGGTTTCTAGCTCGGCAGATTATCCTGTGCTAGAGGAGGCTTATGATACTAGTTTTGCAGGGGGAGAGTATGAAACAGGGGGAAATTCTATTTCAGGCGGTTTCTTTGCTCGGAATGGCTGTGATGTTGTGGTAACGGTTTTGGATGAATTGGGCTATCGCTTACAAGGTTCTACTTATCTAGGTGGTAATGGTATTGATGGGGTGAATGTCGCTGCTGGTTTGAATCACAACTATGCAGATGATCTACGGGGTGAAGTTTTCCTAGATCAATCTGATAATATATACATCGCTACAAGTACTTATTCTACTGATATTAAAGGGACATCGGGCAGTTTTCAACCAGATGCGAATGGCGATCAAGAGGGCTGTATTTTCAAGCTTAATCCTTCACTAACCGAACAAGCATGGGCTTCTTATTTTGGTGGTAGTGGTAGTGATGCCATCTATTCCCTAAAATTGGATAGTGCAGAAAATATCTTTATTGCTGGTGGAACAAGAAGTGAAGATTTAGCAGCTACAGAAAACGGTGTACAAAGCACTTATGGAGGTGGCTCAACGGATGGTTTTATCGCTAAAATTTCTAATGATGGAAAGACTTTAGTAAATACGACTTATTTGGGAACAACAGCCTATGACCAATCTTATTTTGTTGATGTAGATGAGCAAGGACGTATTTATACTGTTGGGCAAACAGATGGTGTTTGGGAGATTCAAGGAGAGGTTTTTTCAGAAGAAAATGGCGGGCAGTTCATTCAAGGTTTTAATAATGATTTAACCGAAACATTATTTGCAACGACTTTTGGGACAGGTAAAGGGGAGGCAGATATTTCTCCAACCGCTTTTCTAGTAGATAAATGTAATAAAATCTATGTCTCAGGCTGGGGTTCTGATTTGGGAGGTCCTAATTTGGGAACTTTTGGTTTAACAATCACAGAAAACGCCTTCCAACAGCAAACAGATGGAAATGACTTCTATTTTATTGTTCTGGAAGAACTCGGAAAGGAGCTTTTATATGCCACTTATTTTGGTGGAACTTCAAGGGAGCATGTAGATGGCGGAACGAGTCGTTTTGATAAAGAAGGAGTCATTTATCAGGCAGTTTGTGCGGGTTGTGGCGGTTCGGATAGCTTCCCTACAACTGATGGGGCTTGGTCAGAGAAGAATAATTCGGCCAATTGTAATTTAGGGGTGATTAAATTCGCCTTCGAAGTCACTTCTCTTATTGCCGACTTTGAGGCTCCGCTTCAAGGTTGCCTTCCTTTAACTATCGAATTTGACAATACCAGCGTCAAAGGAGAACGCTATATCTGGGATTTTGATGACCCAAATAATCCCGATGATACTTCTACAGAAGTGAATCCTACTTATACTTTCACCGAGCCAGGAGAATATGAGGTAACATTGATTACTTTTTCGGAGGAAACTTGTAATCCTTCGGATGCGATACAAAAAGTGATTAAGGTAATCGAGTTTGATGAAGTACCAACAACAGCCGATTTTACAGTTCCTGAAACGGGCTGTGCGCCATTTACGGTTACTTTTGATAATAATAGCTTAATGGCAGAGGATTTTGAATGGGACTTTGGAGATGCCAATGCCCCTACAGCTTCTACCTTAACTGATCCAACGCATACTTATCAGGAACCTGGAATCTATGAAGTTACCTTAAAGGCAACAAGTCGAGAGACTTGTAATAAGGAAGATATGATTACCAAAACCATCGAAATCGTTGCGCCTGCAGAAGAGGTAGCGATTCAAGGGATTCAGGATTATTGTTTTGAGGAAGATGTACTGCTTTTTACAGCAACAGTTAATGGGGGTCGATGGTCAGGGCCAGGGATTTTATTTGCACAGGCAGGGCAGTTTTATCCTGAATTAGGAGCTGGTGATTATACCATTACCTATACAGTCCAACTAGATGTTTGTGAGATTGTTGTAGAAGAATCTTTTACCATTTATAGCCAACCTACTATCGAAGTAACTGCGCCTGCTCGTTGTTCAGAAAATGGGGAGAGCTTTGAGGTGGATATTCGGGTTTCGGGTAATGAATTGGACTATCAATTTGCTGACGGAACCACCGTTCTTTCTAATGAAATCACTACATTAAGCTTCCCAATTACAGAAGATACCCTACAAACCGTTGAGGTGACAGGTTTGGTTTTTGGCTGTTCTAATAGTCTGATGATTTCAGTACCTAAATGTAGTTGTGATACCTATGCTGGGGATATTGTGGATGATTCGCCTTTATTGCTTTGTGCGGGTGATTCTGCTACAATTGCTGTTGAAAATGTAGTATTGGAAAGCAATCAAGAACAATTTTTTGTAGTATATGAAGGTACGCCTGACACTTTAGGGCAAATCAAAAGTTTATTGAATACAACAGGAGTCTTTTATTTTGAGGATCTTTTTGAGTCGAGTTATAATACACAATACTATATTGCATCTTTAGTCGTCACAATCAATTTGGGTGGAGATCCAGAGGTGGATCAATGTTTTGCATTCACCACAGCTCGCCCAGTCGTCTTTTTAAAACCTTTGGATTTGCTCCTTAGCGAGAGTTGTAATGAGGAAAGGGGCGTTATAGAAGTATTAATTGCGGTTACTGGTGGCTTACCAGAGTGGGATGCTACAGAATCTTATACGATTAGTGGGGAGGTGAATGATAACTTCGGCTTTATGGATAGCTATAGTTTTGAGGTATCAGCAGAAAAACCTGCTTTTATGGTGGATATTAATGATGATAATGCTTGTGAACGACTAAATATTAACAGTAGTTCACCCCAAGATTGTCAATCTAAACCTTTCGCTTCTGAATTAATGAAATTTCATATTGATGAACAAGCAGATGGCAACCACATTTCCTATGCTTCTGCTACAGAATACAATAATGATTATTATACCATTGAGCGATCCGCAGATGGCATTACCTTTATCCCCATTGGTCGATTAGACGGAGCAGGTACTAAAGGCTCAATGACCTTCTATAATTTCTTTGATCCAATCCTATGCGGCAGCTATTACTATCGCCTTTCTTGGACAGACTATGATGGTAAAGTGGATTATTCCTCTACTATTTATACTAAAGGAAAAACAGCAGATATTGCGCTTCAAGTCTATCCAAACCCAGTTCAATCAACTGCTCAACTATCATTTGCAATGGAAAGT
>JAHDFT010000106.1:0-7066 GCA_020628015.1 Bacteroidota bacterium | reverse complement strand
ACAAAAAAACACCCATTTTATTAGCAAAATGAACGATTTTTTGTTATTTTGTGACACCAAAAATCACACGATCATTCCAAAAATAATCTATGAATTCGATTTCTTTTAAAGGTACCCGTTGGTTGAAATGTGATTTACATTTACACACCCCAGCTAGTCAATGTTTTACCGACCAAACCGTTACGCCCGAGCAATGGGTTAACCGAGCTTTAGAAGTAGGCTTGAATTGTGTTGCCATCACCGATCACAATACAGGTGGTTGGATTGATCAAATCAAACAAGCAGCAGAAGGCAAGGACTTGGTGGTTTTTCCAGGTACAGAATTGACCTGTAGTGATAGTAAAATTCATTTATTAATCCTTTTCGATACCGACAAAAGTCAATCTAATGTAGAAGATTTCCTTATTCGGGCTAAAATCCGACGCTCTGAATTTGGGGATCAAAAAGCAAAGACCAATGAGAATCTGGAAACGATAGTGAAATTAGCTGATGAAGAAGGAGGATTGGTCATTCCAGCACACATTGATGAGTATAATGGTTTGTCCTTTGCTGGCGCACAAATTCGTCAAGATTTCCTAGAAATGCCTCAAATTCATGCTGTACAAGTCGTTCACAAACAATTTCTCAATAGAAAATTACGCATTAAAAAGAATGAAGCACTAGAAGAATACCTCAACGAATACTACGAAACCCTCAAAACACAAGCTCCAAGAATTACCGAAAATCTATATAGTAGTTGGTTTGCTGTTGTACAAGAATCCATAGACCGACACAAAGCGATTTTAACCTTTTCGGATAATCCACATTCGATGGGAGATGCACGTCATGGCTTGTGGGGCATTGGTAGCCGTTTTACTTGGATTAAAATGGATGAAAAGCCTAATTTAGAAAGCCTTCGACAAGCTCTTTTACTTCCTAAGTTTCGCATTCGTAATGATTTTGATTGCCCAGAATCTCCTTATCGTAGACCTCAACTTTGGATTAAACAATTAAGTGTTAAAAATACAGAAATTGCTAGTCCACCAAGTCAAAATGATCCGCTTTGGGTAGATTTTAGTCCACAAATGACCACAGTAATTGGCGGAAGAGGAAGTGGTAAGTCTAGTATCCTTCGTTTTATTAGAGGAGCAATGAACCGAGTCGATGACCTGAGCAATCTCAAATACATTAAAGAAGATCAAGAACGATTTTTTAAGTTAAAAGATAAAAAAGATAGACAAGGTGTACTCAGTAAAGATTCTAGTATTATCATTGAGTTTTGTCGCAATAATCAATATCATCGAATCACTACAACAGGGTTCAAAAAAGGCAGCTTTATCCAACCAATTGTTGAGCGTTGGAATGCAGAAAAGCAGTCATTTGAAACCGTTGAAGAAGAGGGGTTTATTGACTTCTTTGAATTCGAGATTTTTTCTCAAAAACAAATTTATGCCATCGCTCAAGAACCCAATGCCCTCCGAGAACGCATTGATTCTGCTATTCCAAAAGTTCGACAATTAAAGGTGCGTTTGGAGGCTTTGCGCTATAAGTTTTTTGAACAATCTGCCAAAATTCGGACGATTCAACAGCGAATTAGTGGTAAAGGTAGGGTGATGACCACTATCAAAGACCTTGAAAATCAACTCAATCGTCATAAAGAGCTTAATATGCAAGAGTTGCTGGCCGAGCGAAAGCAACTAATGAATGAGGAAGCTTATTTAAAAAGTCAATTGGAGACGCTACAAAAAAAGACGGCCTTATTAAGTCCATTTATCCAAAGTGTGGAAGGTTTTGCTTTCGATGTAGATAAAATTGCAGCAGCTCGACGTGCTTCCATCCTAGAAGTCTGGCAACCTGCTAAGACGGCTTTAGATCAAGTCGCAACGGCTATTCAAGAATTGATGGCGCAAATTGATGTATTGCATCAACAATTAGCCGAAAATATTAGTCAAAGCCAATGGTACCAAGATTTTCAAGTTAATAAAACGCAAACAGATCGCATATTAGGGGAATCTGATGTCCAGCATTTTGAGCGTTTGATTAAGGAAGTGAATGAACAAAAATCTCTATTGGCAACCATCATAGCCGAAGAACAACAATTAAAGAAGGAAATTGAACGTAAAACTTTTCTAAAACAAGAATACTTTAGCCGACGACGAGAGATTAATTTTGCTCGTAAAGATTTTCTGGCCAAAATTTTATCTAAGAAAAAAGTACGCATGTCCCCCAAGCAATTTAGGGACAGAGATGATTATCAACAGCGTTTTCGAGGCATTATCCAAAAGGAAACGGGTTATGAGGCGGATATGGAAAAACTCACCAATAAGGTCTTTGCTGGTCATGTAGAGCGAAATCTCGAAAAAGTGTTTGATGAATTGCAAAAGATTCGATCTGGAGAAGATTTGACGGGTTATAGTGGTCGTTTTCGTTCCCTACTCCGCAAATTAACCGTCGAACAACTCGATCAAATAGAATTACTCCTTCCAGAGGATAAAATTGATGTTAGCTATAAACCAAATATGGCTTCCAATTTCAAGCCCTTATCCAATGCTTCTGCTGGACAAAAGACCTCTGCGATTTTGACCTTTATCCTTTCGCATGGCAATACCCCACTCATTCTCGATCAACCCGAAGATGATTTGGATAATCATTTGGTTTATGATCTCATTGTCGAAAGTCTACGCAAAGCCAAAGAACGCCGACAAATCATTATTGTCACGCATAATGCCAATATTCCTGTTAATGGGGATTCTGAATTAGTCGTAGCGATGGATTCACAAAGCAAATATTTAGAAGTATTATGTTGCGGTTCTATTGAACAAGAGCGAATTAAGGAGGAAATTTGTGATGTGATGGAAGGTGGGGTGAAGGCGTTTAAACGACGATCAAGACGGTACGACCTCTAAAAACACCTATATCAAATTAACATCCTAAAATTTAAAGTCCTCGATGTCTAATTGGACCTATATCCATAGTAGTTAGACTAATTCCGATGATAGTTGTAGTATTCGACTGATTTTTTACCGCTTCAGGTAGTTCAACCGTTAAGTGAAGTAATATTTCTTGCTTTGGAGGAAGGGAAAAAACAGCTTTATCCACTAATTCAGCAACTTGTACAGCATTTGTTTCGGCAAATATTTTATTCTCCTGCATAAAGTGGACAGTAAAAAAAATATGCTTTTGATCTAAATTAATCACTTGATCATACTCATGGTAAAGCTTGACAGGAATGTTCAATTGACTTTGATCTGTTTGGGCTAAAGTATCCTTAAATTGAATCTGCAATCGTGGATAGAGTGTTAAATTGTTATACATACGCCCATAAAAAGGCTTTTTTTCTCCTACATCAATCGCTTGATAATGCTGTTTCGCTTCTGTTGTAATTAAAAAAATGTTTCTCCCATCCATTAATTTGTCATAATTCCACAAGTCGTATTGATTTTTTCGCCAATATCTATTGTTGAGAGAATGACTCTCTTCTTCTGTATAAAAGGCATAACGTGCCGCCTGATCATAAGAGTTAATAAACGCAACGGTCTGTCCTGCTGCTGCCGTTTGAATTCCTTTTGCCCAAGTTGCGCCTCGAAAAAAGCGTTTTTTAATGGCTTTATTGGGAATAATATCTACTGCCATAAAGATTCTAGCCAATATAAAAAGGGGTAATAATGTTAGGCTAATGTATTTCAAATGTTTTTGTAGCTTAGGCTTGCCAATTATCCAATCCATGACTAAAATAATCAAAGGAATACAAGCAATAGCTGTCCAATGATCCTCTACCCTACCTTTGAAAGTCATCATACAAAAGAAAATCAATACACCAAACACTAGAAAGTAACAAGCCCTATAAAAAGTATTAACCAGCTCCACATCTTGATTTATCTGACTTATAGACGCTTCATTAGGAGTTCGCCATTTGCTTATAGCTAAGATGATAAAAGGTAAATAAAGTAAAGCCTGATTCACTAAGTATTGTAAGGTAAAACTGTACTGATAATCAACTCGATGCCGTTCTGTTAAATGATACAATACAGAGGGATAATCGTGACTATATTGCCAATATAAATGAGGAGTCAATAATAGCAAGGTGACTAATCCTGCCCAATAGGTACTTTGTTTTTTCCATAAAGACAGATTGGATAAAAGAATAAAACCAATCACCAAAATACCATGATACTTACTATACAACAAGGCTGCACCTGTCATACCAACTAGTAAAACAGTAGATATACTTGTGTTTTTTAGGTGTTTATAATAAGCAAATAGAAAAGCTATAGTAAAAAATAATAAGGGGCTATCGGGGGTAGCAATAAATCCATAAATCTGATAGAGTATGCTACAGATTACTAAGCTAAAGTAAAGAAAAATGGAGGGATGATTTGTTTGTTGAAGCTGTTTATCCTCTTGAATCTTTTGAATTAATTTCAGCAATAAGTAAAGTCCTAGTATATTAAATAAAATGGGTAGGAGCCTAGTCCCTAATGTATTTGGAATAAGTGTATAACCTATTTTAATCCATAAAGCAATCATTGGAGGATGATCAAAATAGCCCCAATCCAAATTTTGGGCATACATCCAGTAATAAGCTTCGTCACCAATCAAGTTTACCCAAGCTCCAAATATAAGATTGAAGAGGAGTAAAAGGGATAGCCAAAAGATGGATAAATACTCGTTTTTGGGGGACATTTGATTGCTCAATAAATGGTAAATAAAATCATCATTTCTTACAAAAACGAAAGGCTGCTATCCTAGAAATAGGATAGCAGCCTTTCAGCATATGTCACAAATAAACATGGAGTATTAGTAGCTAATACCTAATGCGTTCATTGTTTCTTTGTTCATGTTACCTACTGGTAAACCTTTATCTTGTTGGTATTTGTTCAAAGCAGCATTTGTCTTAGAACCCATAACACCATCAGCAGGACCAGCATCATAACCAGCAGCATTTAGCGCACTTTGTAATTGACGGATAACACTATTTGTTTGTTGAGATTCGCAAAGAATTTCACTCCAAGTAGTATAACCACCAACACTTACTAATTTACGCTCTTTCACAGTTTTGTACTCAGCAGGAATAACAACTTCGTCAGTAGTAGCTGGAGAAGCCAATACTTGCTTAGTAACAGTTTTGTACTCAGCAGGAATTGGAATTTCATCAACTCTAGCTGGGCTTCTCAAAACTCTCTTAGTAACAGTTTTGTACTCAGCAGGAATTTCTACAACGTCAGTTCTTCCTGGAGAAGATAACACTTGCTTAGTAATTGTCTCATACTTTGCAGGTACCTCTTCCCAACACATAATGTAACAGTCTTCTGGATTAACAGAAGTACAACCAGCATATCTCTTTTTTCTTACCCACTTACCGTAACCTTCAGCAACCAATACTTTCTCACGTACAGTCTCGTATCTTGGAGGAACCTCCTTGATTCTTGTAGAAGCTTCTTTTACTAACATTTGCTCAGTAACTGTTTCATATTCAGCAGGAACTGGAACTAACTTAGTAGATGCTTCTTTCACTAAAATTTGCTCTGTAGTAGTAGTATACTCAGCAGGTCTTGTAATCTTCTTGATAGATTCTTCCTTAACCAATACTTGAGTTTCTACTGTCTCATAGCGATCAGGAACTTTACATTTTGCATAACATTTACCAAATTGATTTGGTTGAGGTGGCAAATCGTTGAAAGGTAAATCTCCCTGTGCCATAACACTTGAGAAAGAGAATAACACTACAACGAATGCAATCATCATCTTGTAAATACTCGTTTTTTTCATAAATCTTAGTTTTTAATGAATGATTGAGTTAATTAGATATTTATTAAAATTATATCCTATATTTAGTGGCTAATGTTGAGTAAGACGTTTAACAGGAGTGAAACGTCACTCATTTCTATAAAATATTGTGCCACGAACTTTTCTACGGAAAAACTCCCACAAGATACAAAAAACTTGATTATTCTTTATAGGTAATAAAGGCAAAATAAGCAGTACATTTTCTAGTCATGGTTTTAAAGTATATATAAAATCATACACATCCTCTGAAACGCTTGACTATACTATACTTCATATATCACTTTAAGAAAAAAACACTTAATTGTATCATCAAGTATTCTATTGCTTCTGCAATATTAAAAAAGTTCGGCCGCAAATATAAGAGAAATAATCTTTTTCTGTTAATCTATAACTGATATTTAGTAAATTAGATACGTACTAATGACACTTACTCGTTTTATTGATTTATAAGTTATTTGCTATTAGTTTCATCATGCCACTTCAGAAATAAAATTATAAAAAAGGTAAATTTTATTTTACTTTGGGGGATAAATAGTAGGCAGAAGCAATTAAAAGGTTAAAGGTATGGTAATGATAGTAATGAAACAAACAAAAAGCAGTTTTTTTTACTATATTAGAAATATTACCATAATTATCCTAGTTATTTAATCCACTTTTAAAATGCAAAACAATATGAAATTATTCAACTTGGTTATATTTAGTATGTTGTTCTCACTATGCTTATTAAGCGGTTGTCAATCTGTTGAAAAACCTACTTTTAAGCGTATAGAAAACATAAAGGTTGTAGAAGTTAAGGATGGATTCACGACCATATCTGCTAATGCCATATTTAATAATCCCAATAGCTTTGGAGTAACAATCAGTAAAACAGATATGAAATTATTTATTGAAGGTAAAGAAGTAGGTGATATTGTACAATCAGGAGAACGCAAAATTCCTGCCGCTGGAGATTTTACAATTCCAGTAACCTCAAAGATTAATGTTAATTCTATTTCCGATCAATTAGCCGCAAATGCACTTAAACTTTTGACAAAAAAAGGATTAATGGTCGAATATAAAGGCAAGGTATATATCAAGGCTATGGAAATGGATTTTGGCATTCCTGTTAGCCACCAAGAAGAGATGGATGTGAGTAAATTGCTCAATGGAATTTTATAAATTGTACGCTATATAAACAAAATGTAGTATACACTAGACAGTCATACACTGTTATTAATCATTTGCTTTTGGGCTACAAAGTGAATAGCTTAGGAACGAGTGAAAAATAAGTGTACAAATTTTGGTTAGGGAAATTTATCAC
>JAHDFT010000105.1:6858-13371 GCA_020628015.1 Bacteroidota bacterium | reverse complement strand
ACTGTTCCTAATAAAAAAAACTTCAGAAAGCTTGTGAAGATAAAGTAGATACTTATCTTGTAGTGCTGAATTATTATTTATTTGTACAAATAATATTATATGAGACTATATCAATGGTTTATTTTGCTTTTGGGGATATTGGTGCATACCGCTTGTCAAACAGAAACAAATGAGCCTAAAGTCAACAATAAGGAAACGACCAATAAGGAACAGCCTACTAGTACAAATGCTACTAATACCAAAGAGAAGCCGCTATTTGAGTCCTTGAAATCAGAAACTTCTGGTGTGCATTTTATTAATGAAATGAAGGAAGCGGAGGGATACAATATTTTAACCTACGAGTATTTATACAATGGTGCTGGACTTGCTGTAGGTGATATTAATAATGATGGTTTACCTGATTTATTTTTTGCTAGTAATCTAAGACCAGATCAGCTTTTATTGAATAAAGGAAATTGTCAATTTCAGGATATTTCCCAAACGGCTGGTATTTTAGCTAAAGGCTTTTCTACAGGCGTAACGATGGCAGATGTCAATGCAGATGGTTTACTAGATATTTATGTTTGTCGTTCTTTTGCTGGTAATCCAAATGATCGAAAAAATCAACTCTTCATCAATAATGGTGATCTAACTTTTATCGACAAAGCTGCCGAATACAATCTAGCCAATCAAAGTTTTTCCCATCATGCTAATTTCTTCGATTATGATAATGATGGAGATTTAGATCTATATTTACTAAACCACCGAAGAGATTTTGGAAGTGCCCAAAATATAAAAGTTTTTCAAGACCCTAATTCCAATCAATTCAAACGTTATAAAGATACTACAAGCTATTGGGTGACAGATAAATTCTTTAAAAACGAAGGGAATCGTTTTGTAGATGTTACCGAAAAAGCAGGCATCAAGAATAGAGCTTTTGGCCTGAGTGCCACCATCACAGACATTAACCAAGATGGCTGGATGGATATTTTTATTGGCAATGATTATGTCGATAAGGATTTTTGGTACATTAATAATAAGAATGGTACTTTTTCTGATCGTTTAGAAGATTATCTAGGACATATTAGCAGAAATTCAATGGGAACAGATATTGCTGATTTCAATAATGATGGTCTAGTAGATCAAGTAGTGGTGGATATGTTGCCCGAAGACAATCACCGACAAAAAACGCTCAAAGGAGCTGATCCTTATGACAAGTATCACAATATGCTTGTAAAGCATGGTGGACATCATCAAGTCATGCGAAATATGTTGCAATTGAATCGAGGAGATGGGCGATTTGCAGAAATAGGAGCCTTAGCAGGCATCTCGCATACCGATTGGAGTTGGACACCTTTATTTGCTGATTTTGATAATGATGGATGGAAAGATTTATTTATCTCCAATGGTTATTTAAGAGATATAACAAATCTCGATTTTGCCAAATACACAATGGAAGTAGAAGCTAAAAAAGCAGGTGGCTTTGATAAGGTGAATAAAATGAATTTGGTCAATCAAATACCCTCCCAAAAAATCCCCAATTATATTTTTAAAAATAATGGTAATTTGACTTTTACGAATAAAAGCAAAGATTGGGGTTTTAAACAACCTACTTGTACACAAGGAGCTGTCTATGCAGATTTAGATAATGATGGCGATTTAGATATTATCACCAATAACCTTAATGAAAAAGCAAAGATTTACAAAAATCTAGCAATTGAGCAAAATAAAGGAGGATTTCTTAGGGTAAAATTGAAAGGAGCAGGTAAAAATACTTTCGGAGTAGGTGCACAATTAACCCTAACAACAAATCAAGGCATCCAATACCAAGAAATGACCCCCAATCGAGGCTATTTTTCTGCCGTAGAACCCATTATTCACTTTGGTTTGGGTAAATCTCCTCAGTTAAAGGAATTGAAAGTTAGATGGCCAAGTGGCAAAGAGCAGGTGATTACCGATCTAAAAGCCAATACGATCCTAGAAGTCCTAGAAAAAAATGCCAAACCAGCTAAACGGAAAACGACTCAAGCAAATACTTTAGTAAAAGCAGTCAACAATATTAAATTCGATCATAAGGAAAATGAATTTGTAGATTTCAAACGAGAACCTTTATTACCCCACCAATTTTCCAATCTAGGCCCAGATATTGCCATTGCTGATGTCAATGGTGATCAAAAGGAGGACTTTTTTATTGGCGGAGCTGCTGGGCAGGCTGGACAATTATTTCTACAAAAATCTGCCAAGCAATTCCAAGCAAGTCAACAAGTAGCCTTTAGCCAAGATGCGAATTATGAGGATACAGGCTTATGCTTTTTTGATGCCGATCAGGATGGAGATCAGGATTTGTATATTGTGAGTGGAGGGAATGCTTGGGAGGCGAATGCGAAGGAATACCAAGATCGCTTGTATATCAATGATGGAAAAGGTAATTTCTCTAAAGCTAGTGAAAGCATTCCAGTCATTAAAAGCACTGGTTCTTGTGTCATTCCACTAGATTATGATGCCGATGGTGATCTTGATCTTTTTGTAGGTGGAAAAGTCATTCCCAATCAATATCCTTATAGTCCTCAAAGTACGCTTTTACGAAATGATGGAGGCAAATTTGTTGAGGTAGCTGCTGAAGTTTTACCCAAAGCAGGTAAAATAGGCATGGTGAGCGATGCCCATTGGTTAGCTGATAAAAAGCAATTGGTCATAGTAGGGGAGTGGATGCCCATTACCATCCTTGCTTTCCAAGATCAAAAATTCAAAGACATCACCAATCAAGCAGGTTTAACACAAACAAGTGGTTGGTGGAATTGCATTAGTGCAGTAGATATTGACCAAGATGGTGATTTGGATTTTCTAGCAGGCAATCGAGGTTTAAATTCCTATTACAAAGCCAATCCAAAGCAACCAGCCAGTATTTATGCAAAGGATTTTGATGGTAATGGAGATATTGATGCCATTCCATTTTTCTACTATAATAATGGACGAAGTTACACCCGTCATACACGAGATGAGTTATTCAAACAATTGCCTTCCATCAGAAAGAAATTTAATACCTATCGTTCTTTTGCAGATGTCTCGGTTCAAGAGATTTTTTCACCAGAACAATTAAAAGACGCTTTACAACTACAAGCTCATACTTTTGCCTCTGTGATTATAGAGAATAAAGGCAATGGGAAATATGAGCTAAGAGAATTACCTGTATTGGCACAAGCGGCTCCTGTTCATTGTATCCAAGCTTTGGATGTAAACAATGACCAAAACTTAGATCTTCTCCTTAGTGGAAATAATGATGGGGTAGATGTTGAAACTGGTCGATACGATGCAATGGGAGGCTTGATTTTACTAGGAGATGGCAAAGGAAATTATGAAGCAGCTCTGTCTGGAAATAGTGGATTTAAGGTGACAGGAGATGCTCGTTATATAGGTGTTATTAATGAAACCAATCGAAAGGAGAGCCTTATTTTAGTGACAAATAATGGTGGTCCTTTACAGGCATTTCAGCTAAAAAAGTAAGTTTATGAAAAGGAATAAGTCCATTGGAACACTAATAATAGGTTTATGTTTGCTCTTTATAGCTTGTCAATCCAATAATCAAGCGCAAAAAGCGGAGGTTTTAGCTGCGAATGGGGAATTGTTGCATCAATGGAATGAACAATTAGAAGCGGCTATCGTTAGTGATTTCTTTTCTCCACCTGTGGCTAGTAGAATCTATGTCTACAGTAATATGGCGGCTTATGAAACCTTAGCGAATAATAATGCCCAATACCAATCCTTAGCCGAGTTTATTCCTGAATTTCCTTCAATCAAGCCAGCTTCGTCTGATAAAGTAGTCATTGAAATTGCTGCGATGATGGCTTTTTATGAGGTGGGTAAACAATTGGTATATGCAGCCCAAGTACTAGATGATTACCAGCCCATTTTTCGCCAAAAACTCAAAGCAGCGGGTTTTACAGAGACAGATATTGAACAAGCAAGCATTTATGGAAAAGCAGTAGCGCAACAAATTATGATGTGGGCGAAAAAAGATGGTTACGATCAAAGCAGAACCTATCCTGAACATTCCCTTATAGATACGTTAGGAGCTTGGATTCCTACACCACCAGACTATTTCCCTGCCCTAGAACCACATTGGCACAAACTCCGCACTTATGTCATGGATAGTGCTGCTCAATTTCACCCCAAAATCCAACCAACCACCTATGATACTAGCCATAATGCTCCTTATTTCAAAGAATTAATGGAGGTTTATGATGCGGTTAAAAAAATGGATAAGGAAAAGGAGCATATCGCCAAATTTTGGGATTGCAACCCTAATGTCCCCATACATCAGGGACATGTCGTATACAATGAGAAGAAACTAACACCAGGTGGACATTGGATCAATATCAATCGGATTGCCGCTCGCAAAAAGCAGTTGAATTTGATGCAAACAGCGGAGGCTTATACAATGGTGACGATAGGTATTGCGGATGCTTTTATTAGTTGTTGGTATACTAAATATCAAACCAATTATATCCGCCCAGTATCTACTATTAATAAACACATTGATCCTGATTGGCAGCCTTTACTCTATACGCCCAATTTTCCAGAATATACTAGTGGACATAGCGTTGTTTCTGGTTCTGCATCGACCATTTTAACACAGCTTTATGGTCATAACTTCGCTTTTGTAGACTCAACAGAAGTTCCTTATGGTGTTGCGCCTCGTTCCTTCCCTTCTTTTGCTGCTGCTGCTGAGGAAGCCGCCATTAGTCGATTACATGGAGGGATTCACTATATGCCTGCTATTGTTGAAGGTAAAAAACAGGGCAAAGCAGTCGGTAAATTGCTTGCTGAACGGTTGAAGTTGAGGCGGTAATCGTTTATATTTTACATCGCATCTAAATCTTACAAATAATGAAGTTCAAAAATCTCCTATTATTCCTCTCTATATTATTGATTAGTTCAACTTTGGTAAAAGCTCAATTAAATTTAACCGAATTGGGAAAACATACTTTCAATGATCGCTTAACAGAAGTACTATCTTATGTTGATGATGCAGGGCAAGAATATGCCATTGTTGGGCTAGAAAATGGGGTGGCGATTTTAGAGGTAACGAATCCCAAAAGTATCCAACAATTAATTGATTATCCGCTAGGAAATAGCTTGTATCGAGATATACAGGTGTATAATGACCATGCTTATATTGCAGATGAATCAGGAACGGGTTTATCTATCCTTGATCTAAGGGATTTACCCAATACCGCTCCTCTTTACCTTTGGAAAGGAGATGGAACGACTACTTTTACCAATGGACACAATATCATTATCCAAGACGATGGAACCGCATTTGTACTAGGCGCAAGACCGCTCGCAGATGGCGCATTAGTCCTAGACTTGAATAATGATCCGCTTCAACCTGAGATTCTTGGGCAATATGGAGATTTTTATATTGACAATGCTTTTATACGCAATGATACGCTCTATGCAGCACAAATTTTTGAAGGGACTTTTTCTATCTTGGATTTTAGGGAACCCAATAATCCACAATTATTAGCGATACAACCTACTCCTGCTGGAAAAACGCATAGCTGTTGGCTCGATGATTCAGGAGATTATTTATTTGTCATTGACGAATTTCCTTCTGGTAGTTTGACCGCTTTCGATATTCAAAACTTCGGAGATATTCAAGAACTCGGTTCCTATCGTTCTAATCGTAGTGAAAATTCCATGATTCACCAATTGGCTTTAATTGACAATACCCTAGTGATTGCTCATTATACCGATGGGGTGAGCTTGGTTGATGTGAGTTATCCTGAAGTCTTGGTCGAAGTAGGTTATTTTGATACGACACCCCTAGAAGGCAGTGGATTGAGGGGGTGCTGGGGGATTGATCCTTTTCTGCCATCAGGAAATATTCTAGTAGCGGATAAAGAAGAAGGTTTGTTTATTTTATGTCCTAATTATATTCAAGCGGCTTACCTTGAAGGGAACATTACCGATGCGTCCACAGGTTCCCCACTCTTCAATGTCAATGTGCAATTGAGAGATGAAAGGGGAAATACTACATCCAACCTTTTTGGGACTTATGCCACAGGTGTTGAAGCAGCAGGCAGCTATGATATTTCTTTTGTCCGAAGTGGTTATTGCACCATTACCCAAGAGAATGTTCAACTCCAAGCAGGAGAAGTATTACAATTAGATATTGCTATGCAAGTAGATGATGGCTCTTGCACAAGTGATACCATCGTTTCAACGAGCGAACCAGTAGACACTTTGACCAAATGTGATTTTATATTTACTACAATAAATGAAAATGATTTCCTTACGACATCAATTAATATCTCTCCCAATCCTACAAATGGTATATTTTATGTAACTTTAGATGAAAATACACCGCATCAAAATGAACCCTATTTGATTCACATCTACGATATTAATGGCCGTTTATTGATGCAAAAGCAAGCACAGACTTCAACAGCTACACTAGAATTACCAAATGCCACTCCTACAGGTATTTATCTAGTAGAAATCCTTACTAAGCAAGGCAGTTGGACTAAAAAA
>JAHDFT010000105.1:0-6758 GCA_020628015.1 Bacteroidota bacterium | reverse complement strand
AACACTACACATATGAAACTATCCACCAGCCAAATCGAAGCATTGCACGCACTTTGCAACACCTATATTCCTGCGGTCAATAAAATGAATGATCCAGACGGCTATTGGCAGCGCAAAGCAAGCGATTTAGACGTGCCAGAGAAAATTGTAGAGCTTGTTGGTATGCTTCCTTATGAAAACAAGAAGGAGCTATTGCAATTACTACAATTGGTAGATAATCCTATGTTGGGATTGACTTGGCTAGGACCAATGAAACGGATTCAAGACCTCAGCCCAGTCCAACGAGAAAAAATGCTACAAAAATGGTCTAAAAGCTCCGTTCCTTTATTGAGAAAAGCATTTAATGATGTAAAGCGATTGACGGGGGTGATTTTCTTTGGAGATATGCAAGAAGGTAAAAAGAATCCAAATTGGAAAAAGATGGGCTATCCTGGCCCAATTGAGACTCCGCCGCCTGTTTTGGATAAATATTTAAGTCCTTTAACCATAGATAAAGATCAAAAATTAGATTGTGATGTAGTGATTGTCGGTAGTGGTGGTGGAGGTGGTGTCGTTGCAGGTATTTTGGCTAAGAAAGGAAAGAAAGTCATCGTAGTAGAGAAAGGCCCTTATCTCAAAAATACCGAGATGAATCGGCAAGAGGTGGATATGCTTCAACAACTCTATGAAAGAAAAGGGGCATTGGCTTCTAAGGATGGCGGAATGACCATCCTAGCAGGTAGTTGTGTAGGAGGTGGAACAACGGTCAATTGGGCGGGTTCTTTCCGCACACCAGATTATGTACTAGAAGAATGGGCAAGTCATGGCAATGCTCATTTTACCGATAAAGCCTATCGAAAATACTTCGATGATATTACAGAACGCCTCAGTATCAACACCAAATTATCCAAACATAATCCACAAAATCAAGCCTTGTGGGATGGTGCCAAAGGAATGAATTATAAGGTCAAATTGATTCCTCGAAATGTCAAAGGTTGTGATCATGATGGGGGAGAGAATGGCTATTGTACTAAATGTGGTTATGGAACATTAGGGGATGCTTATGCTCACAAACAATGTATGCCCATCACTTATCTACAAGATGCCCAAGATAATGGAGCGGAGATTTTGGCGAATACAGAAGTAACAAGGGTAGATGTCAAAAATGGTATGGCGAAAGGCGTTTGGGCAGTGCATACAGATCGAGAAGGGCGGCGATATAATGTTTTTGTCAAAGCTCCGAAAGTGGTTATTGCAGGAGGGGCAGTACATACCCCTGTTATCCTCAAAAAAAGTGGTTTGACCCATCCACATATTGGCCGCAACTTATTCCTGCATCCAGTCATGGGGATTACAGGAAAATACAAACACAAAATAGAAGGCTGGTATGGGCCAATGATGTCCGCAGTTTGTGATGAGTTCAATCGTTTGGATGGGCGATATGGTGTTAAAATCGAAACGGCTCCTGTTCATTGTGGATTGGCTGCGCTTTGTATTCCTTGGCAATCAGGGGAGCAATACAAGCAAGAAATGCTGGATAGCGCACATTTGGCCTCTTTTATTGTCTTATGTCGGGATAAAATTGGTGGTAGGGTGACATTAGGTAAGGAAAATGATCCTGTAGTCACTTATAATCTAAGCCATTATGATCGCAAACACCTGCTCAGAGGATTAGCAGAATCTATTAAAATGCATCAGGCAGCAGGAGCGACAGCCATCCGTCCTTTACACAATGACAATCCTTTTTTCTATCCTGCTTCGGGTAAGGATATCAATGCCTTTATTGATAAAACGATGCGTCGAAAATGGGTAAGCAATCGTTTTGGTTTATTTAGCGCACATCAGATGGGGACTTGTCGAATGGGTGGAGAGGAAAAGCGTTATCCAGTCAAACCGACAGGAGAGACTTATGAGGTGCGAAATCTTTTTGTAGCAGATGGAAGTTTATTCCCTGCGGCAAGTGGAGTGAATCCGATGATGAGTATCCAAGCATTGGCGGCTTATGTGGCGGATAATATTTGATGGGGGATTTTGGGAACAGCTTTTATGAATCTGCTGCTCCACGAATCATTTTTAGGGTAAATCCACCCATTACCAAAATGATCAAACCCATTACTAACCACAAAATCAAAGGATTATCCAACCAAAAAGGCTCCTTTTTATCAGTAGTCGTTTTGATATTTCCTTTTTGTTCTACTTCTAATGCAAGTATATCCATTTTTTCAGGGATATGGTTTTTAAATTGTTGAATATCATAATTCGGACGTTTCAATAAAGGATTGCCATAAGCTAGAAAATAATCGCCTTCATAAGGGAAATTGGCTTGTAGACTATATTGAATGGATTTTAGGCGAATTTGCTTGATATGGACAGGTAAATTATCCTGATTAGCAATCACAATTTGAAAACGATCTGTCGTGACATAAGGAAAAGTAAATGTAGGCGTTTCTAAGGAACTCAATACCCCTTTATATAATGGTTGATAAAGATGTTTCCATTGGTCATTAGCCAAAACACTATCCTTGATATTTTGAATGCGAAAATGGCGGTAATAATCCAATTCACTCACAATATCCAATTCAACCTGAGAAACGGGCTTTTTTTCTGCTAAATGAACATCTATTATTGTTTGTTTAAGGTCTTTTTTTTCTTCAACCGTAAAATTAACCTGACCATAATCATAAAACTCTCCTTCAGGATAAGTCTTTTCCCATATCTCTGCACTTTTCAGCTTACATTTAGGCACATCCACCAATTGTACTCGTAAAAAACGATAATTACTCAATGGAAAATTCAACTTGGTAAATTGATAATCGGTTTGCCCATTTTTAATAGAAAGAATGCGATAATTTTCTAGTAAACTAAACCATTGTTTTTGATCATTACTTCCCTCCAAATTAAGCCGCCAATCAAAATTCTCCTCCTTAAAATGTAGGATGATTTCATTGAGTTGGGCTTGCTGTTTATTCTCAAAAGTAAAATAATAACCTTCCTTATTTTTGCTCTCATTTAAGCGTTTAAATTTGCGCTTCGTCTCCTCCCTTACCCCCTCCTGTGCCTTTATCATATAAGGAATCGCCAAGGTGTCCTTATCCTTGATATAATACAAACGCAAGTCCTTAAAATCCCTTGCTGATTTAGGAAATATTGCTGCTGGCAAATCAATCTGATGCCAACCTGGGCTGACTGATTGAATAGACCGATAATAGGCATAGGTTTTTTGTGCTTGTGTATCTGTTATAGTACAACAAAACAATAATAAGAATATAGCTACTAATCGAATCATTTTTGTGTATTGATGGTGAATGAGTTGTTTATTCCTCCATTCTCTCCTGATACTTATTATACAAGAAAGAACCAATGAGTAAGGAAATTCCTACTGTAACAAAAATTACTGTTTTAGGTAAGGTGTCTAAATGCTGTAAATCGTAGAAGAACAACTTAATCAAGGTAACAGCAAAGACCAAAATTCCACCCAAACGGAGGTATTTTTTCTGGCGGATTAATCCATAAGCAATCAAGCCAATCGCATAAATTCCCCACCAAATACTCAATGCCAATTTATCCGCATTCGGACTTCCTTGAATTTGTAACCAATGAATAATTTCATTGCTAATGATGGTTAAAAACCAAATGTGGCAGGCAATCTCTAGTATATGATCTAAAGGTTTATTAAGGTGTTTTTGTTTCCCTAAATAATAACTCACCCCTAATAAAACAGCCGAAATCAGAATGCAAGCATAACGACTAATAAAATACCAAGCATTAGCATCCTCAATATAAAGCGCACGCATTTCTCCTATAAGTCCTAAACCAGCAGTTAAAAAGGTGAACATCATCACCCCATTGACAATTAAATTGATCCAAGAAGGGAGGCGTTTTTTCAACCAAATAATATTAACAATAGATAGTCCAATTAGGAAAATACAGGTATACATCATGGAACTCAAACCATACATAAACCTATAATTCGTATTTTCGGACTGGCTATAATAAAGTAATGTCCCATCTGATTGCTGTACTGCGGTGGAGTGATGCAATATCTTTTCCCAAAAATATTGTACTTCATTAGCAAAGGTCAAAAAGAGACAGGCAAGGAAGAGACAGGGTAAAACAATATTCAAAGCACCTTGTAGATTGAAAGAGCGTTTTTTTACTTCTTGATTTGTTTCAGGAGCAGCAATGGCTGGTAGTGGAAACTGTTTATTGAGCCATGTCATAAAAGCATAAGCAGCCACAACGATCATGGATACTAGAAAATGAGGATTTAGAATATTCGCAAAAGTATGTGGCTCCTCTAAAAACTTGGACTTTGCATAAGTTTCTCCCCAACGATAAAGAAGACTGCAAAATACAATAGCGATCAATGGATAAGCCAACTTTTCGTAGGCAGAAACACCAAATTTCCTTCCTAAGTAGAAGAATAACACCATTTCACCTGCCCAGAAAATCGTCACCCAATTGCCTTCCAATTGCAATGGGACAGCGATGGTTAAGAAAATCAATACCAAAGCAGAAATAAAGAAAAATAAGGTGCGATCTGCTAGTTTACTACGATAGACAAAAACACTCACCACAAAATGAATGGCTGCATTGAGCAAAGCAAATAAACCCATAAAACGAGCTAATTTGTATTGTGGAGTGACCTCTAATGTAATCAAACCTACTACAAAAAAGATCAAAGAATTAAAGACCAAAGGCAGAAAATCTCCAATAATAAATTTTTCTTTTTGTATAAACTTGTAGACAAGGAAGGTGACATAAAAAATAGTAAAGAAAATAAAAGCAAAACCGAATAACTCTAAAAGTCCTTTTTCTGGACTTTCTATCATACAAACGCCAAAGATCAACCAAGTCATTATAAAAGTGACATAGAATAAAGCCTTCCAATACCGTTTGACCGCAATCACCATAATCCCCACATTCAACAAAGCAATATAACTCAATAAAATAGTGGTATCACCAGAATCACTACTCAGTAAAAAAGGCACAGCATAGGCTCCGACAATACCCAGTAGGGCGATGATTTGCCGATTGTATTGTATGGCGGCGATGACGGTGAAGATGGTAAAAATGACCATTAGCCCAAAGGTGAGGGAGAGTGGAATGAGGGCATAGAGGGTGTAGGCGAAGAAGGTGATAAAGTAGAGAATGGTCATGGCACCACTCAGGAGGACGGCACTATAACTGGGGTATTTTTCTTTGGTATAAATAGCGGTTCCCAATAAACCCAAACCAACCACATAACCCATAATAATCCGCATCAAAGGACTCACCAAATCATTATCAATCGCATATTTCGCTCCGATAGCTACACCAATAATAATAATGAGTATCCCAATTTTACTCAATAAATTTTGACCAATATAAGCCTCCCAAGCAATGGGTTTAGGTGCTGGTTTAGATGATTTAGTTGTAGGAGGATTTGTCCTAACTGTAGTATCAGCATTTGCAGCCATTGATTGAGGCAATCTTTGCTTTACTTTACCCTCTTTATCTAATAAATGCCGCATAGATTGCGGTATCCGTTGTTTAAATCGTTTTTGTTGCGGAGGAGTTTCCGCTTTTTCTGGTGTTGACTTCGATTTTTCTGTTATTGACGGCTTGTTGTCATCTGTCAATGAATCTGGTGCTTCTACTGAAGGTAATTTTTCCTCCGTAAGTGGTGATGGAGTGGTAGACAATAAACTCGTCACCTCCCGTTTAAGAGCTGCTAACTCCGCTTGGACGTTTGCTTGTTTATCGCTAAGTGCTTGTATTTTGGCGAGTAATATTTGGAGTTTTTGGTCGTCATGCATGATTGAGGGGATGTGTTGATTGGAATTAAGGAGATAGAAGATTACAGAAGAACAAAATTATTGCCACATATAGTTCCACGTAGGGACAAGGCACGCCTTGTCCTAATAAATACACGCCTTGTCTCCCTAATGATAATAACATTTTTTACACCCAAGCACAAATAACCGCCCCCATCAACATCAAAGTTAACGTCCAGTAACCAAAGTGAATCAGAATATATTTGGCACTTCTTCGCTCAAATAGGGAGTTAATCGTGATGAGTGGTAAGGCAAATAATAAACTGGACATAAAACCATGTACCAAACCATGCGTCACCGTTCTATGGAGCATACCATATTTAGCTTGAAAATCTGCAAACCACATACCCAATTCAGAGCTAGGATCGTTAAAGCCTGGTTCATTAATTAATAAAGACTGTACATGAAATTGGTGTACCACAAGTGTATTGACCATAGCAGCCAATACTAGAGAAAAGAAAAAGGCAAGCCCAAATATAAGGGGCATATTTCCGCCTTGTATTTGTTCATCGGTAATCCCACTTTCTCGCTGCCAAGCAGTCCCCATCACTTTAGGATTGTACCAAATAAAGCCGACCAACATAGGCATTAGTGCGGCAACGAAGATGGCTAAAAAGTTCATAATCTGTTGTTTTTGGATTAAGGAAAGGTTATAAATACATAGTATGCGAATTTTACTTTAAGTTACTTAGCTTGTAATAATTATACAAACTATTGGGGGAGAAAATGTGTAATTTAATAGAGACCTAAAAATAAGTTCTTTCTAAAGAATAAGAATAAAGGCTATCGTTGACTTTATTTTTGTTCCATCACTCAAGAATGCCAGCTAAAAAGTTAGTAAAACTTACTAAAAAAGATTAAATTGAAATTAAAAAATAAAAAATGATTAGCATTTCAAATAAGCAATTGATCAATAGTATATTAGCTCTGCCTGATGCTCCAATGGTTTTGAATGAGATACAA